>CADCQP010000093.1 GCA_902803535.1 uncultured Bacteroidia bacterium
GGGCAGTTTCGCCTTGATAGTGATCATGGCCGCAGTCTCTGTCCGCCTCCTTTTCCGCAAGGAATATTTTCCTATCGTAAAGGGCACCCTGATAATTGTTTTCGGGGCCATGATAGCTTCTTTCATGCTGTCCTGGGGCGCCAGCCTTGCCGGGCCTGACAACTCTTTCGGTGGAGGCCTCGGAGGTGAATGCGGTTCCTCCGTGGTCAGATGGAGCAACAACCTCTTCGGACCTGTCATCACCTTCCTCCTCCTGCTCATCCTCCTGGCGGTGTGGCTGTTCTTCCTGAGCAGGCGCTTCACTGACTGGCTGATCCATATCGGTGCGGAAGAGCCTCGTGCAGAGGCGGTTCCGGAGTATCGGGCATATGCATATGAACCTGAACCCGAGCCTGAACCTGAACCCGAGCCGGAGCCGGAGCCGGTCTACACTTATGAACCGGAACCCTATGTCGCTCCCGAACCCGAGCCGTTAGTCGAACAACCGGCCGTTTCACAGGATCCAGTTCCCGAACAGGCCCCTGAAGAGACCCAGGACGGAGAAGATAATCCCGCCAAGGGCATGGAGATAGTCCGGGACGACATCGATACCGAGATACGTGAACCCCTTGCCCCGTTCGACAACAGGAAGGATAAGGAGATAGGACTCCTCCAGTACCAGTTCCCGCCCCTGGACATCCTGAAGGACTATGCTGATTCCAGGCAGGAGGTTACCCGTGAAGAGCTAGAGCGCAACAACAACAAGATCCGCGCGACCCTTCGCACCTTCAAGATCGAGGTCTCCGATGTCAAGGCCATAGTAGGACCGACAGTGACCCTGTACAAGGTCTATCCGGCGCCCGGAGTGAAGATCAACCAGATCACCAACCTCCAGGACGAGATCGCGATGTATCTCCATGCTAACGGGGTGCGAACCGTCAAGCTGCCGGATTCAGTAGGTATCGAGGTGGCCAACGATGTGCCTTCCATCGTCCCCTTGAAGGCTATGTTCAACGATGAGAACTTCCGTTCCAACAAGTACGAACTTCCGATAGCGATAGGTTACACTATTACCCAGAATGTCAAGGTCTTCGACCTGGCGGATGCTCCCCACCTGCTGGTTGCCGGTGCTACGAAGATGGGTAAGTCGGTGTGCCTTAATGTCATTATCGCGTCCCTGCTTTACGCAAAGCATCCCTCTGAGCTGAAGATGGTTTTCATCGACCCGAAGATGGTCGAGTTCTCCTCCTATTCAAGGCTGCTCAAGCATTACCTGGCCGTGCTCCCGTCTGCATCCGATGAACAGGAAGAGGCCAATAATGCCATTATAAAGAAGGCGCCCCTGGCGGACCAGGTCCTGCGCTCCTTATGCATAGAGATGGACAGCCGGTATGAGCTCCTGAGCAGGGCCGAGGTCCAGAACATCAAGCAGTACAACAAGAAATTCAAGGAACGTCACCTCCTTCCGACCGACGGACACAGGTTCCTTCCCTACATGGTCATCATCATCGACGAGTACGCCGACCTGACCATGACGGGCGGAGTCAGCGGAGATGCCAGGGCCCAGGCCAGGAGTATCTCAGCTTCGATTATCCGCCTGGCGCAGAAGGGACGTGCAGCCGGTATCCATGTCATCCTGGCCACCCAGAGGCCTTCGGTTGATGTCATCACCGGCCTTATCAAGACCAACTTCCCGACCAGGATAGCATTCAGGGTAGTCAGCAGGGTAGATTCCGCTACGATCCTGGATTCTCCCGGTGCTGAGAAGCTCATCGGACGCGGCGACATGCTCTACTATGCCGGCGCCAGCAGCATGGAGCGAATCCAGTGCGCGTTCATAGACAATGATGAAATCACTGCAATCACCAATTTCATAGGTTCCCAGACGGGATGGCAGAAGAGTTACAATGTGCCCTATTATCTGCCTGAACCCGATCCTGCATCAGAGGATGACAGTGCTGGAATGATTGACATGAAGCATCTTGACGAGCGTTTCGAGGAAGCGGCCAAGATGGTGGTTATCAGTCAGAAGGGATCCACATCCGATCTCCAGAGGCGGCTTGGCATGGGTTATGCTAAAGCAGGTAGGGTGATGGACCAGCTTGAGGCTGCAGGCATTGTAGGACCACAACAGGGATCCAAGCCCCGCGAGGTCCTCGTACCTGACCTGAACACGCTGGACGGCATCCTTAAAG
The DNA here is from genome assembly GCA_902803535.1 of uncultured Bacteroidia bacterium. GTDB lineage: Bacteria > Bacteroidota > Bacteroidia > Bacteroidales > UBA932 > Cryptobacteroides. Next base: position 2,175 of record CADCQP010000093.1, read on the forward strand.
CCTTTATGGGGAACCAATGAAAAGATTTGTCACAATACTCCTTGCTTTCAGCGCCCTGACCTCTTTCGCGCAGGGTTCCGTGGATGACTTCTTCGCCAAGGTGGGGGATTCACAGGTGTCTTTCAGTTACACCTTTTCCGTCAATGCCCAGACAAAGATCCAGGGAAGCGGAGCCGTTACGGTGCAGGACAATGCGTTCAAAATGAGCGGCAACGGCCTTGAGGTCTGGTGTGACGGAACGTCCCGCTGGACTGTGGACGCCTCCGGTAAGGAAGCTGTCATAGAATCCGTTGAGGAGAACGAGGCAACACGTTATTCAGCCAATCCGGCCCTGCTGCTGTCCAATCTTGACAAGGCTTTCGTCCGTACCAAATCCGCTACGGAGAAGTTCCAGGGCAAGAAAGCCTGGGCCGTGTACCTGGAGCCTCAGGTCAGCTGCGATGTCTCCTTGGTCAAGCTGTATTTCGTGTCCTCTGTCCTTGAAGGCGCCTCTGTCATCGTAGAAGACGGGACCCAGACTGATTTCGTCTTTTCCGGATGGAAATTCAACGAAAAAGCGGAAAGCCTTTCCGCTTTCCGCTTCGATGAATCTTCTCTCGGCAAGGATTACGTCGTTACCGACCTCAGATAATTCATTTCACACATCTCACGCTGGCGAGGAATGATTTCTTGTCGCCTGTGCCGGAGTAGATACCCGGCTGCTTTACGTGGATGTACTTGTAGGTGGCGCTGTCCCCGTCAACTGAATCGGCAGTCCAGAACGTCGCGTAGTCGAATTCCCCCTTGAATGAATTGTAGGATGCGGCAATGGCAAATCCACAGGGAAGCACGCTCATCTTGGTGGAATTGGTGATCTTGACGGATGGCCAGAACTCCCACATCCTTTCCCCGTTGAAATAGGCATCTACCATCAGTGCACCGGAATCCTTGCTCAGGCCTTCCCATTCTGCCGCAGTCGGGAGTCTCCAGCCTTCGGGGCATGCTGTCTGGGCTTCGTCCCAGTTGTAATAGTGCCCGTAGATCTTCCTCATCGCCTTCGCTTCCTTGAAGGGGATCCCGACACCTTCGTAGGCCAGGTTGTTCCTCATCCAGGTCAGGCCGTTCGCCGTGGTGGTGTAATAGTCTGTGCCGTCGCGCGGATCCGTGAAATGCTCGTCCGTTTCGGAGATCTCCGATTTGGTGATGGTCTTTCCGAGGTTGTCATCCACGACCACTATATATTGCGTGGAACTGATGTTGTTGAAGCCTTTGGCGTAAGCGTAGCATGTAAGCGAGAAAGTGCCGATCGTATCCGTAGGCATCTTGATGTCATAGACGGTGGTGGTGTCGTAAACGTACTTGTTCCACGTGGATGTCCAGTAGTAGCTGACCTTCGAGCCGTCAGGGGCGGTTGCGCCTGATGCAGTGGCACTCCCGGTGTATCCCGGGCGGACATGTGTAGGACAATTGAACCTTACGCTTCCATGCAGGTAGGGAATCGTTTCAGTCTCGTCATCTTTCTTGCAGCCTGCGATAGCCGCCGTGGCGAGAGCGGCTGCAAACAATATCCAAAAGACTCTTTTCACCTTCAAATTCATAGTCCACAAATATCGTCATATTATTGCAAAAAACCTCGGTTTTCTGCCCAAATGCGTTAACTTTGTGCAAATTCTTTGCCGAATGAAGCTGCGCCCATCTTTCGTACTTTTCCTTGCCCTGTGCCTGCTGCCCTCCTGCGATGAATACATTGCAGTAAGCGGTTATGCCCAGGGGGGAATCTACACTGTCAAGCTGAACCTCCGCGGTGAGGGCGGCAGGAAGGTGAAGATGGCTCCCGAGGACATCAAGGCAGGGATCGACTCGATAATCAACCTGGTTGACACAACCTTTTCAGGCTACAACAAGTCTTCTCTCCTGAGCCGTTGGAATGCCGGGGAAAACGTCAGGTTCAACGGCATTTTCAGGGAGCTGTACGACTTTTCATATGCGTTGTACACCAGTTCCTCCGGTGCTTTTAACGTGGCGGCGGGACCGGTCTTCGACCTGTGGGGCTTCGGCTTTACCTCGGATTCGCTGGAGAGGGATCCGGATGCTCTCCGGAAGCAGGAAGAGGCTGTCAGGCAGGTGCTTCCGACCATAGGGATGCCCGAATTCCAGCAGCTGGAGGACGGACAGCGGCATCCCCGGCTCAACTTCAACGCCGTGGCCCAGGGTTACACCTGCGACCTGGTTGCCGGATGGCTCAGGGGGCTCGGGGTAAAGGATATGCTCGTGGATATCGGAGAGATCTTCTGCCAGGGGCTCAATCCATCCCGCAAGCCTTGGTCCGTGGGAATCGACAGGCCGGTTGACGGGAACAACATTCCCGGGGCCGACCTCGACGGCATATGGCAGTCGGACGGAGGGGCATATGGCGTCGTGACATCGGGGAACTACCGTAAGTTTTACATCCGCGACGGTAAGAAATACGCCCACACGATCGATCCGCGCACCGGCTGGCCGGTGACCCATAATCTCCTGAGCGCCACCATTATCGCTCCGGACGCGACTACTGCGGATGCATATGCTACCTATTGCATGGTAATCGGCCTGGATGCTTCCCGGGAGTTCGTGGAAAGCCAGGAGGGGATTGAAGCCTATCTCATCTACGATGACGAGGGTACCATGCGTGAATGGCGTTCAAAGGGCTTCACCCTGCGCTGACATTCTCCTTACATCGAAGCGATTATGCCCAGGCAGTACAGCATCGCCTGGACCAGTGAGTCGGTTATCCTTGTCAATAGGACCGGCTTGAGGCCGGCTGCGGAAAGCAGGATGGCTGAGAGTGCGGAGGTCATCACCAGGGAAGTCAGCGGCATGACTATCAGGTTGGTCAGCAGGAAGTACACCGGGAAGGCATGGAACCTGATCCAGGCCAGGGGACCCGTGAACAGCTGGCAGGAGATAGACAGCGCGGCCATGTCCCAGACCTTCTTAATGGGGTCGAAGCGGCTGCTTTCAGGGTACCATGACTTCATGGCAGGGAAGACCGTGAATATCCCAAGCATGGCGAGGTAGGAGAGCTGGAATCCTGTGGAACTTATGGCCAGCGGATCCAGTACCAGTTGCAGCAGGAGTGCCGAGCACCAGATCTTCAGGGGGACCCTCCTCCTCCCGGTGAGACTGGCTGTTTCCGCAATGAGGATGAACAGGAAGGCCCTGACCAGGGAGGGGGAAGCCCCTGACATCAGAGTGTAGAATCCAGATACTGCAGTCATGATGACGAATCTCACCACCCTTACTGCAGGGGCGTTTCCGGCAATCGAGACCAGACGTGCGATGAGCATGTAGATGATGCCCAGATGCAGTCCAGAGAGAGCCAGGACATGTGAGGCTCCGCTTTTCCTGAACGTCGCTATGGCAGCATCCTGGAGGGAAGTCCGGTCTCCGGTAGTGAGGGCTTTTATTATCGCCCTGCTTTCCTCGTGTGGGAAGGGCATCCCGTCGATCAGTCCTTTGAATGCATATGAACACTTCCGGGCGAGACGGCTGACGGCGGATGCAGTGGTTTCGACGGGGGAGGAAATCCTTGCTGAGATGTAGCATGTGAGACCGCAGAAGAGGAAGAACAGGAGTGCCGTGGATGGCCTCCGGGGCCTTTGTGAAAGGAGGAGCAGGAGGACTGAAGTGATGCTCCCGGCGGCGGATGCTCCCGCCCAGAAACCGGCTGAAAGTGAAAGGTGCTCAAAAAGAACGGCTCCCGCCGCTGCCCCTGCGGCGAAAGCTGCAGATATCCCCTCGATTCCAACAGCCTCTTTCATCGTCTTATTTTTGCTAAAATACTGATTCTTTCATAAATTTGCAGCACTTTTCTCGAAATTCATTTAGAAATATGATAATTCTCGTAATCAATTGCGGAAGCTCCTCCATCAAGTACCAGCTGCTTGACATGAAGAGCGATGATGTTTACACCCTTATCGCGAAGGGAATAGTTGAGAAAATAGGTCTCCCGATGGGCGGAATCGAGTACAAGCGTCCGGGAAAAGACAAGATTTTCAGGGAGTTGGAGATCCCGGACCACAAAGCCGGAATGAAACTCGTCCTGGATGCCCTGGTGGATGGGGAGACCGGAGTCCTCAAGTCTTTCGATGACATCGAGGCCGTAGGACACCGCATCGTCCAGGGCGCCGACTATTTTTCAGGCAGCGCCATAGTCAATGAAGACGTCAAGGAAAAGATCCGCAGGTGCATAGACTTCGCACCTCTCCACAATGCGGCTCACCTGCTCGGTATCGAGGCCTGTGCAGAAGTGCTCCCCGGAGTGCCCCAGGTCGTCACGTTCGACACCGCATTCCATCAGACGATGCCGGATTACGCTTACATGTACGCCATTCCTTACGAGTACTATGAGAAGTACCATATCCGCCGTTACGGAGCCCATGGTACCTCCCATCAGTTCGTAGCCCGCAAAGGCGCCGAATTCGTAGGCATCGACCTGGACAATTCCAAGATAATCACCTGCCACATCGGCAATGGAAGTTCGGTGACCGCTATCGTAAACGGCAAGTGCATAGATACTTCCATGGGTTTGACCCCGCTTGAGGGAATGATTATGGGCACCAGGTGCGGAAGCATCGATCCCAATGTCGTGACCTACATTGAGAAGAAGGAGGGACTCTCTCCTGACGAGATGGAAACCCTCATGAACAAGAAGAGCGGCTTCCTCGGGCTTTCCCAGAGGACATCCGATGCGCGTGAGATGGATGAGCTCGCCAATGCAGGCGACCCGAAGGCCAAGCTCGTGCTCAAGAAACTCACATATGACGTCATCAAGCTCATCGGTTCATATGTCGCCGCGATGAACGGTGTCGATGCCATATTCTTTACCGGAGGCATCGGTGAGCACAATTCGCGCCTCCGCCGCCGCGTGTGCGAGAACCTGACCTACCTCGGACTCAAGTTCGACTATGAGGCCAATGTCGCCTGGGGAGTCGACACGGTTATCTCCATGCCCGATTCGAAGGTGAAGGTCGCCCTTATAACCACCGACGAGGAGCTTGTGATCGCCCGCGACACCATGCATCTCGTCTCTGCCCTTGAAGATTAAACATATTAAAACTATAGCCATATGATCACAAAGTTCTCCGAGCTCTTTGAGGAACTCAAGCAGAGGAATATCTGCAAGAAGCTTGTAGTCGCCTGGGGTGTTGACGAGCACTCCATCGAGGCTGCCTACAAGGCAGTTGAAGCCGGATTCGTTACTGCTACCATAGTCGGTGACGAGGCAATGGTCAAATCCGTTTGCGAGGCCAACGGTTTCGACGCTTCGAAATTCGAAATCATCAACAACCCTGTCGAGCTCAAGGCTGTCGCCCAGGCTGTGCAGATGGTGCATGATGGGAACGGCGATGTCCTGATGAAGGGCCTCTGCTCTACCGACAAGTTCCTGAGGGCCATCCTCAACAAGGAGACCGGTCTCCTGCCTCCGAAGGGCCTCCTGAGCCACGTAGGCGTCATCGAGAACCCGAACTATCACAAGCTCATATTCATGAGCGACATGGCTGTCATTCCGCTTCCTGACCTCCGCCAGAAAGTCAAGATCGCCGGTTTCATGGTTTCCGTCGCCCACAGCTTCGGCATCGACAAACCCAAGGTTGCCTTCATCGCCGCTTCCGAGCAGATGCTTGACAGCATGCCGGCATGCGTTGAGGCCGCCCAGCTTGCCAAGATGTGCGACCGCGGCCAGATAAAGGGCTGCGTCGGTGACGGTCCTCTTGCCCTGGATGTGGCTATCGATGCTGAATCCGTTGCGATCAAGAAGCTTGTCAGCCCGGTCGCCGGTGATGCAGACTGCCTGCTCTTCCCCAACATCGAAAGCGGCAACGTCTTCTGGAAAACCAACTCCAAGCTTGCCAAGGGCGTCCGCCAGGCAGGCATGCTCGTGGGCACCACTGCTCCCTGCGTTCTCGCTTCACGCGCTGACAGCGTTGACACTAAATTGAACTCCATAGCTGAAGCTGTAATGTCAGTAAGCAAGTAACGAAATGAAGAGTTCTCAGATTCTTATGAGGGTTGGAACCATAGTGGTTTCAGCCCTCATGTGCTTTGATGGAATGGCACAGTACAAGACCCAGGGACACACCCTTACCGGACAGGAACAGTTCCCCCTGGCTTCTTTCAACGAACTTCCTCAATTGACCAAGGCCGATCCCCAGGAGTGGGCTGTGGTGAAAGGGACCCAGCTTTCGTGGGGAGACACCTACACCCGTTATGCAAAGCATTCAGTCCCTGTCCGCAAACCGCTGAAATCCATCCTGCTTAACGGATGGAGAGGGGAGAGGGTGATGGCCCAGGCAGTCATCTACACCTCTGCCGGCGTAAAGGACTTGAACTATGAGCTGAGCGACCTGAAAGGACGCGGCGGAGCCGTGATCTCTGCTTCAGGGTGCGAGTCGGGTTTCCTTCGCTATGTGATGACCGACGGAATCCCCGAAGGGGCCAAGTCAGGTTGCGGCGCACGTCCTGATTTCACTGTCTTTGACTCCTCCATGGTAGCCGACTGCATCGATCCCCTCCTGGAATCAATTGATCTCCAGCCGCGTGAGACCCAGGCAATATGGTTCACATGCCAGATTCCCGCGGATGTTGCTCCCGGCCTGTACAAGGGCACCCTGTCCCTTAAGAGCGGGCGGAACACTCTTGGTGTCCTGAACATCAGCATCAAGGCAGGGGAGAACGTACTCCCGGCTCCTGAAGACTGGAAGTTCCACCTTAACCTCTGGCAGAATCCCTTTGCCGTTGCAAGGTACTACAAGCTTCCGCTGTGGAGCAAGGAGCATTTCGATGCCATGCGTCCGATAATGGAGAGGCTGGCGAAAGCCGGACAGAAGGTCATCACGACCAGCATCATAGACAAGCCATGGAACGGGCAGACCGAGGACCCCTTCAAGTCCATGGTCACGTGGATGAAAAAGCTGGACGGCAGCTGGCAGTGGAGTTACGATGTCTTCGACAAGTGGGTTGAATTCATGATCTCATGCGGGATCGATGATGAGATCGACTGCTACTCGATGGTCCCCTGGCACTTGACTTTCAAGTATTTCGACCAGGCTACGGACTCTATGCAGGAGATCAGGTGCGCACCGGGTGAAAAGGCATATGAAGAGCTCTGGGTTCCCTTCCTGAAAGACTTCTCAGCCCACCTCAAGCAGAAAGGCTGGTTCGACAGGACTACCATCGCGATGGATGAACGCGGGATGGAGGTCATGCTCAAGACCATAGAGGTAGTGCGCAAGGCTTCCCCCGATATCAAGCTCTCTATGGCAGGCAACTATCACAAGGAACTCGACAAGGAACTGTGGTATTACTGCATCGGAATCAGGTCCGATTTCCCGAAGGAGGTCATCGCACGCAGGCGTGCGGAAGGGATGGTCAGCACATATTATACCTGCTGCTCGGAACCGCATCCCAACATCTTCACTTTCTCAACTCCTGAGGAAGGGGTTATGCTTGGCCTCAACATGGCTGCTCGGGATATTGACGGTTATCTCCGCTGGGCTGTCATCAGCTGGCCTCTTGAACCGCTTCTCGACTCCAGGTTCCGCTCCTGGGCGGCCGGAGACACCTATTCAATCTACCCCGGAAACAGGAGCAGTATCCGTTTCGAGAAGCTTCTTGAAGGGATCCAGGATTTCGAGAAAATACGCATCCTGCGCGATAGGTTCAAGGCTTCGGGCAACGACAAGGCCCTCTCCGAACTGGAGTCCCTGCTGTTGCCTCTCCGTGATTCCCAGATTGACGTGAACAGCCTTCCTGCTCTTGTCAAGTCGCTGGAATCTGTCTTGAACAGGTAATCTACGCTCGGTTCCCGTCAGGCAGGCAGCAGCATGCTGACGGGACTCCGTTCGCTGCGCTCACTCCGGCCCCTCCCGTGTCCGGGGGTGGACACGCCCGTCAGCGGCTGCTGCCTGCCTGGCGGAAACCGTTCTCGCACACTTTCTTGTAGCTTTCCAGCGTGCCGATGTCATAGCGGCTTCCGGGCATGAGCATGGCATGGACCGCGGTGCGGGCTGAAAGCCATGCTGCATATGCTCCGGGGGCGTCCGTGCCGCATCCCGAGGCTATCGCCTCCGGAATCCTGGCTATGTCTTCCGCCCTGTACCAGTAGAATGGAGGGCAGCACCAGTTGCTCCTTGGCTCTGAAGGTTTCTCTTCCATGGACAGGACCCTGTCGTTCCCGTCGATTTCTACGACACCGCTCTTGTGAAGTTTCGCGCTGTTCTCTTCATAATAGCGCATAATGCAGGAAGTGCCCTTGGTCCTGGCGTACTCCACGAAGGAGCCCAGGCTGAAATCCAGGAGGTTGTCTCCGGCAAGGATTAGCGTGTCACCTTCCAGCCCGAGGGTTTCCACTGCATACTGGATGTCCTTGACCGCCCCCAGGCGGGTCTCGTTGGTGGAGGTCATGTCATCTACTACTTCCACGTCATCTGCCGCCCATTCGCGGAAGATTCCTGCGAATTTGTGGTTGGATACGACAGCGTACCTGTCTGCCGGAGCGTTTGCGCGGATGTCATCGAGAAGCCAGTCCAGGATTGTCTTCCCGCCGACCTTGAGCAGCGGCTTGGGAAAATTCTCGGTCAGGGGATAGAGGCGGGTAGCATAGCCCGCAGCAAGGATCAGGCAATTCATATGCTTACTCCGTTTACGGTTTCGCAGACGTGGCTGAGGTACTTGTCTGCCAGGTTCGGATAGGATGAAAGATATTCTTTCTCAACTTTTTCCGCTATGCTCCCGGCATATGCGGGATCTACTAAGGCCATGCAGAATCCCTTGAAGCCGGCTCCGCAGAAACGTCCGCCGTACACTCCGTCCTGCCGCGTTATGACCTCGTAGAGGGTCTTCAGTTCATCGGAACCGGTCTGCCAGTTCTCTATGGAGGAAAGGCCGCTCGCGGAAGAAATCTTTCCGAAGGCCTCTATGTCGCCCCTACTCCAGGCTGCGACTCCTTCTTCCACACGGACGGACTCGGAGTAGAAATGCTCTGCACGGGCCCTCCATGTCTGGGGGAGCCTGTCCTTGAAGCGGTCAAATATCTCGGGTGGCACGTCCCTCAGGTGCGTATCGCGGAACTTTCCATATGGCATCCCGGCATATGCCTCAAGTGCATATGCAGCGCTACGTACTTCGTCCACCCTCATGTTGAACTGGCTTGCCACCAGGTTCCTCTCCAGTCCCGAGAAGAAGATCATGATCTTCCATGGTTTCATCCCTTCTGGCTCCGGAATCAATTGATAGCTGTTGTCTTTGGTGTCCAGATAGAGGAGCTCGCGGGAGCGGCAGTAGACTTCGCAGCTCTGGTCGAGCTTCCCTACGGAGACTCCTACATATCCCGATTCGGCCTTGTAGGCGGTCTCAATCATCTCCTCCGGAGTCAGGGATATGTTGTTGACGCGGCATATGGCTGAGAGGAAGGCCAGGGTCACGGCCGCGGAGGATGAGAGGCCTCCGATCGGAAGGTCACCTTCAATGACTGCGCTGACTCCATATTGGAGAGGGTAGAGAGCGGAAAGCTCCCTGGTAGCTCCTCGGAGGTAGTCGGCCCAGTCGCCACGCCGGTTCTGGGGAACATCCCTCACATGCCACTGCGCCCTCTTGGGGAACTGCATGGAGGCCAGTTCGACGACTCCGTTGAGCTTGGTGCTGAACGCTATGTGGATGCCTTTGTCTATAGCGAAGCCGGTTACCTTTCCCAGCTGATGGTCGATGTGCGCGCCGATCGGGCAGACCCTGTAGGGGCAGAATACGGTTCCGTCAGGAGACTTGTGGTAGAGGGATTCGAATCTGGAGATGTAGTCCATATGCTTGAAATTAACGGAAAAGATCTTGTTTGGGCAGTTTTGCGGAGTATTTTTCGCGCAGTTCGCGGAACAGTTCCCTGGTGTA
>CADCQP010000094.1 GCA_902803535.1 uncultured Bacteroidia bacterium
GAAGGACATCCGTGACTTCATCGCCGCAGAGCGTGAGTCCATGAGTGAAGCAGACCGCTCATTCATGCAGGTTGCCATCAAGGCCGACCAAGACGTCAAGATGGGTACGATTACCGACGTAAAGCAGGAGCTCAGGCGCTGCTCAGCGCTTAAGATCATGTACTTCGCAAGGAAGACACAGTAATCTCCTGAACGATTTGATATGAAGCCGACCGGAATCTCCGGCCGGCTTCTTTTGTGCCCAGCCGCCCCATGACCGAATGCCTTCGCTTCGCTCATCCCACCACCGCTTCGCGGCGGTCCCCCCGTTCACGAGGTCACGGGCGACCACGGGCCTCGGTCATGGGGCGGCCTGGCACAAAAGAGAAAGGAGAAGAACAGAATAATTTATTATATTTGTAGGATTAAAAGCAATCAGGAGATGGATTCTATCAAAAGAACGAAAATCAAGGACCTGCTCAGGACGGAGCCGGGTATCGAAGTACTGGCCAAGGGCTGGGTAAGGACCAAAAGAGGAAACAAACAGGTGAAGTTCATAGCCGTAAACGACGGCTCAACCATACATAACATCCAGGTTGTCGCTCCCGCCGAAAAGTTCGATGAAGAGCTGCTCAAGAGGATTACAACCGGATCTTCACTGGCAGTAAAAGGCCAGCTCGTCCCCTCACCGGGCAGCGGACAGGCAGTAGAGATCCAGGCCGATGAGATAGAAGTCTATGGTGACTGCGACCCGATGCGCTATCCACTCCAGAAGAAGGACACTTCCCTGGAATATCTCCGCACCATCGCACACCTCAGGCCGCGTACCAACACCTTCGGAGCAGTCCTGAGAATCCGTCACGCAATGGCGTTCGCCATCCACAAATTCTTCAACGACAAGGGTTTCGTTTACCTCAATACTCCCCTTATCACCGAGTCTGATGCAGAAGGAGCAGGCGACATGTTCGAAGTCACCACCCTCAACCTGGAGAACGTGCCCAAGCACAACGGCAAGGTTGACTACAGCAAGGACTTCTTCGGAAAGAGGACCAGCCTGACCGTCAGCGGACAGCTCGAGGGAGAACTCGGAGCTACCGGAGTCGGTGAGATCTACACATTCGGCCCGACCTTCCGCGCAGAGAATTCCAACACTCCGAGACATCTGGCCGAGTTCTGGATGATCGAGCCTGAGATGGCGTTCTACGACATCAAGGACAACATGGTCCTGGCAGAGGAGTTCGTAAAGTATCTCGTCAAATATGCACTCGACAACTGCATGGACGACCTGCTTTTCCTCAATGAAAAATATGACGACGGACTGATCGAGCGCATGCGTTCGGTCATTGAGGTTGAATTCGCAAGGGTCACCTACACCGAGGCGGTGGACATCCTCCTCAAAGCCCAGGCAGAAGGACATACCTTCGAATTCCCGGTCGAATGGGGAGTTGATTTCCAGAGCGAACACGAGAGGTTCCTGGTCGAGAAGCACTTCGGCAAGCCTGTCATACTGACTGACTTCCCCAAGGACATCAAGGCCTTCTACATGAAACAGAACGATGACGGCAAGACCGTACGCGGAATGGACGTGCTCTTCCCGAAGATCGGAGAGATCATCGGAGGAAGCGAGAGGGAGGCATCACTTGAGAAGCTTGAGAAAAGGATCGACGAACTGCATATGAGCCGCAAGAACCTTGAGTGGTACATCGACACCAGGCGCTTCGGTACCGTCCCCCACAGCGGATTCGGACTCGGATTCGAAAGGCTGCTCCTCTTCGTGACCGGAATGGCCAACATCAGGGACGTCATCCCATTCCCCAGGACTCCAAAGAACGCTGACTTCTAATACCAGGAATATGCTTGTAATAGGGATAGCCGGCGGCTCCGGCTCAGGAAAGACCACGGTTGTCAACGCAATCGCCTCCAAACTTAAGGAAAAGGTAGTAGTCATCCCCCAGGATTCCTACTACAATGATTCCAGCCATCTTCCCCTGGAAGAGAGGCACAAGATCAACTTTGACCATCCTGACGCCATAGACTGGGACCTCCTCTGCGATCAGCTCAGCCAGCTCAAGGAGGGAAAGACAGTCGAGCAGCCCATATATTCCTACATTACCTGCTCCCGTTCCAAGACCGAGACAGTGACTGTCAAGCCGGCGGACGTGATAATAGTAGAGGGAATCCTGATCTTCACTTGCAAGAAACTGCGCAAACAACTGGATATCAAGATTTTCGTTGATGCAGATGACGATGACCGCCTCATGCGGATCATCACCCGGGACAACCTTGAACGCGGAAGGGACGTAGGGGCTGTCGTTGACCATTATTCCAAGACGGTCAAGCCCATGCACCTTCAGTTCATCGAACCGAGCAAGCGCTATGCTGACATCATCATCCCGCAGGGCGGGCACAACAAAGTCGCAATCGACATCATCTCAGCTACTATAGAAAAGACCCTTCATGAAGAAGCCAAGCAGCTCTGACAAAGCAGGCATATATCTCACAGTGATCTTTCACCTCCTGGTGATTATTGTCTTGCTGCTCTGGCAGATCGGCGCCCAACTCAAGAAGGGTGATACCTTTGAAATAACCATCTCCGAATTCGAGAAATTCGAACGTATCCTCGAGGTTAAATCCAGGCTTGAGGAAGAGGTTGCCTACAAACAGGCTATCAGCCAGCGGATCGACGCCGCCCTTGCCGGTTCCCCGGCGGTCAGGAACATCGCTACAAGCAGGAACGCTCCCCTCAAGGATGACAGGGGCACGGACGCGGAGCAATTGTACAAGGATGCAGAGAAACTGCAGAAAGACCTCAGCGGCGGCTACGACGTGGATGAGCCCGAGGACGACTACGTTCCGATGAATTCCCCTAAACAGGAGAAGAAAGCGGCTCCGAAACCATATTCCGGTCCCTCGGTACTGTCCTGGAACCTTGAAGGCAGGAAAGCCTCTACCCTGCCCATCCCCGCCTACCGGTGCATGGGAGGAGGTGAAGTCACAGTCATAATAGGAGTGGACAAGTCAGGGAAAGTCGTCTATGCAAAAGTGCAGGAAGACACTTCATCTCCCGACCAGTGCCTGAGGAACTTCGCAATCCGCGCAGCCAGGATGTCACGCTTCTCATCATCGATGTCTGCCCCCGACCGTCAGATGGGAGACATTGTCTATCAATTTATTCCACAGTAGGAAGTACAGCCGTCCGGCAATCAGCGCGGACTGGTTCCGCCGCACTCGGAGAACAGGTTATTGACGTACAGTGACAGATTGGTGTCATTGGGACCGAGGTCGAATTTGCTGCGGATCCTCGAACTGATGTTATAGACATCTTTTCGGGCGACTATGTCCTGGAGCTCCTTGGTCCTGTACCCAAGCACGAAAAGACAGCAATACCCTATCTCGTAGCGCGAAAGGCCTTTCTCAGCCAAAGCAGAATAGAAAGACGGCGAATAGATGGCGAAAAGAAGAGCCAACGTCTCGACGAATTCCCCCCTGTCAGGAGAAATACGGAGCAGCTCCTTCACCGCCGCACCCAGGTTCCCAGCAGGGCTGCCACCGGTCATGGCCGCAAGGGAGGATATGCGCTTACGGATTGTCTCACGCGCCTGTGCAGATGTCATTGCCGGATCCGAGAGGGGACGGGATGACAGGCGCCGGTCGTATTCCTGCTTGATAGTCAGATATTCCGAGCGAAGCGACTCATAACGGGCACGGCGTTTCCGCGAGAGCATATGCCAGACAATCCATGAACACGCAAGCATAACAATAAGAGTCACCAGCGCGATGTACAGTAAGGCTGACGGCCTGCCGCTCCTCTCCCCTGCATGGGAAACATCGCTCCTAAGAGCCTCCTGCAGGTCTTTTTCCTGTCTCTGCGCGTATCTGGTCATATTCACCAGGGCAGAATCGACACGGCCCACAGCCCTGTCAACCTGGTTAGCCAGGAAATAATACTCTGCCGGAACGCCACGCTCCGGAGAAGGAGACATGGCATAACGGGTCAACGCGGAATCAGCCGCGGCCCAATTGCCCGAATGGATGCATCCGCTTGCATATGCCAGCCAGTCAGGCTCGCTCTCGACTTCGAGGTACCTCCCGAGCATGGTGTCCAGCGAGTCCAGTCCCGCGCCGGTGGAACATATGAAGTCTATCTTTTCCTGAATGTAACGTCCTCTCAGCGGGGCATATGCCTCTCCGGTCCACGCCTCGTACGCCCCGAGCATCCCATATGCCGCCTCGGTGGAGTCCTGGACCAGATAGAGGTGCGCGGCATCCAGGAGCGCAAGGCCATATGCAAGGGTGTCATTTGAAGAAGAAGCGTAGATCAGCCTCTTACCCGCTGCATCCGTGGCCTGGGAGTATGCATATGCATTCTCATATACGTGCTCCAGGACCTCATAATACCTAACTTTCGCTGAATCGGGGGCCCTTGACACTGAACGCTCCATGCTCAGCAGCTCCCGGACCGCGGCATCATAGTCACCGCTTAGGGCCGAACTCCATGCCCCTTCTATCTTCGAGAGTGACCCGTCAGTCCACCTGGCACAAGAGACGGCAGACAGGACAATCAGGAGATATAGGAAGCGGCATCTCACAATCTACATGTCAGAGCTTGACCCTTGAAGGAGACTCAAGGGCTGTTTTGTAAGTGTCGTCCGTGTCCAGGTAGAACCTGTAGAAAGCATTGTCACCCAGCTTTGAATAACGCCCTACAAGGGCATATATCTGGGTCATCATGTACAGTTTGGACGCTTCCCACTCGCCTTTCCCCGGCGTGATCCCGTCATGGGAAGAAGCATAGGACAGGAAACGGCCTTCCAGCCCAAGCCCATCCATGTACTTTTTAAGCTGCTGGAAATCATCTATTTTCGCAAGGGAAGCCTTTTCCTTGTCAAATACGTCCGAGGCAAAGCGCATCATTGTGGCCTTGCGGTTGCACTTTATGTAGAAATCAGTGGCCCGCGTGGTGTCCATGGGGACGAACACATCCGGTATGATTCCTCCGCCGCCATAGACGACACGCCCGCCGGTGGTGGTAAACGTCTCATCCTTATTGACTTTGATGCTGTCAGCCGAGAGCATCTCACCGTCAGTGTACCTGCGGTAGATGTCATTCCCATATTCTTCCGAACCCTTGTCATAGGGTTTCTGGATGCATCTTCCGGATGGAGAGTAGTACCTCGCGACGGAAAGCCTTATGCCCGATCCGTCCGTAAAGTAGATCGGCTCCTGCATCACACCCTTCCCGAATGAGCGGCGGCCGACGATGACTCCCCTGTCGTTGTCCTGGATGGCACCGGAGAAGATCTCGCTGGAAGAAGCCGTGTTCTCGTTGATCAGGACAGAGAGCTGGACATCCTTGAGGGTTCCTTTCCCGTCTGCCTTGTACTCATCCCTCTTCCTGCTGCGCCCCTGGGTATAGACGATGAGCTGTCCCTTGTCCAGGAACATGTCGCTGAGCAGGAGCGACTGGTCGAAATAACCACCGGTGTTGTCCCTCAGATCGAAAATCAGCCTCGTCATTCCCTGTTTCAGCAGCTTATCGGTAGAGGCGAGGAACTCCTGGAAAGTAGTCCTGGAGAACTTGGAGAGCCGGACATAGCCGGTGGTGTCATTGACCATGAATGACGCATCCACCGAATGCATGGGGATCTTCCCGCGGGTAATCTCGAAAGGAATGATCGTCCCGTCCCTGTTGACCGTCACGGTAACCTTGGTCCCGGCCGGTCCCTTCATCCTCCTGACCATGCTGTCCTGGGGGAACTTAACCCCGGCGATGACTTTCTCATCCACCTTGAGGAGCCTGTCCCCTGCGAGGATGCCGGCCTTTTCCGAAGGCCCTCCGGCAATGACTTCGATTACCACGGCCGTGTCATTGGGCACATTGAACTGTATCCCGATACCGTCGAAATTTCCTGCGAGTTCGGTCTCGGCAGCCTCAAGCTGCACAGGGGGCATGTAGATGGAATGAGGGTCCAGTTCGGCAAGGGCTGCGCTCACTGCGGCATCAGTCATTCCCTTGACATCCACGGTGTCGACATAATTCTTGCCGACCTCCTGCAGGATAAGGTTCAGTTTGCGCCATTCACCGTAACGGGTACGCAGCATATGCCTGCGCTGCTGGTAGTTCTGTACAGTCATTGCAATGAGGATTCCGATCACAATCCCCATCAGAGCGACCCATATGGATGAATATTTCTTCATTTCAGTCTATTTTCTCTACTTCAACCCCAGCCCTGCGAAGCAGGTCAACACCGTCGGTAAGACGGTATTCATCCTTGTAGACAACACGGCGGATGCCTGCCTGTATGATCAGCTTGGAGCATTCCAGGCAAGGGGATGCGGTCACGTAAAGGGTTGCTCCGCAGCTGTTATTGCCTGATTTGGCCACCTTTGTAATGGCATTGGCCTCGGCATGGAGGACATATGGCTTGGTAACCCCGTTCTCGTCTTCGCATATGTTCTCGAACCCGGCGGGAGTGCCGTTGTAGCCATCGGAGATGATCATGTTGTCCTTAACGAGCAGGGCACCGACCTGGCGCCTTTTGCAATAAGAGTTCCGGGCCCAGACTTCGGCCATCTCCAAGTACCTGCTGTCGAATTTGTTGTCCATGATGAAATGTTTTCAGTTCCTCTGGTAAAGGTAGCGCTTGATGCTCTTCTTGGGAGTCCTTTCGAAATCCTCGGGCATGAATTCTATCTTCTTGACCTGGGCGTAACCGGGAAGGAGCTTGTTGATCTCCGGGAGGTCTCCCATAAGCCTGGATTCCAGGGCTTCACGGGTCATTCCGTCCAGTTCTGCCTGATGGTAGTCAGGATAAATGAGGGCGGTGAGCCTGCCGTCTTCCTCAATCACGAGGGAATCGACTACATATGTCACATTGTTGATGACCGCCTCTATCTCTTCGGGATAGATATTCTGTCCGGAGGGCCCCAGGATCATGCACTTCGACCTGCCCCTGAGGAACAGGTAGCCGTCTTCATCGACCACACCGATGTCACCGGTGCGGAACCATCCGTCCTCGGTAAAGCTGCTGGCAGTCGCCTCTTCGTTCTTGAAATAGCCCAGGAAGACATTCGGTCCTTTTACCATGACCTCACCGGGGATATTGCGGGGATCCTCCGAATCGATCTTGAACTGGTTCCAGGGAGCGACCTTTCCGCACGAACCCACTTTCACTTCATTCCAATGGGCATATGCGAATATGGGAGCCCCTTCCGTCATGCCATATCCTACCGTATACGGGAAGCCTACCTTGTGGAAGAAAGCCTCGACCTCGGGATTGAAAGCGGCTCCGCCGAGGATAACCTCTTCGAAAGATCCGCCGAAGGTCTTGCACAGCTCATCGTGGATGCGTTTCATCAGGACCTTGTCCAAACCGGGTATCTTGAAGAATATCTTGTTCTTGTCGATCACGGGTTTGAGCTTGGACTTGTATATCTTCTCTATGATCAGGGGCACGGCGATGATGATTCCGGGATGGATGTCGCTGAATGCCTGCATTATGACCTTGGGGCTCGGGACCCTGGTAAGGAAATGGACATGGGCGCCGATGGACATCTCGAAGATGAATTCGAACATGAGCCCGTACATATGCGCGGACGGGAGCATGGAAACGACGTTGCTCTCGTTCTTCATCTGGGGTTCGGCCAGACGGGCGAACTGGATGTTGGAACTGAGGGCCCTGTAGGGGATCATGACTCCTTTCGAAAAACCGGAAGTACCTGAGGTATAGTTGATAAGGGCAAGTTCCTCTGAGGAGTCCTCATAATAATGGATGTCATCGGGAGTGAACTCATTCGGGTAAGCATGGCCGAAGAGTTCATTGAAATGCTCGCGGGTGCGCCTGATCCTGTTGCTCCTGCATGAAAGCAGCTTGAAGTTATTGATCTGCACTGCCGCGGCAAGGCGTGGCATCTCGCTCTCCTGGAGGTTATCCCATATAGCCTCGTCCGTAAACAGGACTGCGGCATCACTGTGATTAACCAGATAATGTATGTTTCCGGCCTTGAACTCATGGAGGATCGGCACCGCTACGGCGCCATATGTAAGGGCAGACAGGAAGACAACCCCCCAGTTGGCCTGGTTACGGGCGCAAATCGCCACCTTGTCCCCTTTCTTCATGCCACATTCCTTGAAAGCCACATGAAGCATGGCTATCCTCATCGCCACATCCCTGTAAGCGAGGGTCGCACCCTTGTAATTTGACAAGGCAGGGCGATCCCAGTTCTCTTTGAAACTCTTCTCGAAGAGTTTGTTTACGGATTCGAACTTAAATTCTGAATTGAATTCCATATAAAAGTTTTACAGTTTTATATTCCTTTCCTTGCCGTCGTAGCAGGTTGCCTTGACCGAGGAGCCATCAACGGTTATCCCGCTGTCCGGACGTATCATTTTCTGGCCTTCGAACTTGGTCAGTGACTCTCCTCCCTCAAAGGGATAGATGAGAGTCTGGACAGAAGTCCTGACCACCCAATACCTGCGGCCCTTGGCCTCGATCAGTTCCGGCAGGTTCTTGACTGTCTGCGGGGCCTTTATCCCTTTCCAACCCTCAGGCCTGTGTCCATGCAGGTTGTAGAGTTCCAGGCTGTTGTCCTTGTGGAGGACCATTACCCTATAGCCCTTAGCCCCCGTAAAGTCATACACATCCGGGCCGAGGAGGACTTCCTTGCCCAGGT
Source organism: uncultured Bacteroidia bacterium (assembly GCA_902803535.1). GTDB lineage: Bacteria > Bacteroidota > Bacteroidia > Bacteroidales > UBA932 > Cryptobacteroides. Next base: position 8,653 of record CADCQP010000094.1, read on the forward strand.
CGACAGGGAATCCCTTGACGAAACGGCCGAGCCTGTCAAGCAGATAAAGCTTGGAGGTCGATGCGAACAGGAACTGTATCTTGCCGTTGTTGTAATAATCAACGCTTTCCACACGGCCGCACAGAGGGGTCTTGAACGGGATTCCCCATATGCCCTTACCGGACATCTCCTGGAGCACGAGATACATGTTAGGCTGCTGGAGGAGGAGGTTTGATTCTCCCGTAGCGCCGTTGAGGACCTTGAAAGGTCCCTTGGGGACCACCACCACGGTGTCGCGTTCTACTACCGGAGCCTTGCTCTTGACAAGGTTCATCCTGGTGACTTCCAGTCCGAGGGAAGTGGATTTCCCGTCGCTTGTGACCTTGGCCAGGATGGGGACGTTCGAGACTCCCTTGGCCATAGTCCTGAGGCCAGACGCGAGATCCTTTGAGAAGACATTGTCTATCAGCGTGGGATCCTCATTCATGCTGTAATAGACGAGCATGCCGCACCTGTCGGGCACCGACGCAGTCAGGTCGCAATCCGAAAGCATATCCTTCAGCGTATTGGCCAGGAATGTATCTTCGGTGAAAGCTCCCGTGGCAGCTGCGCTCCCTATCACTGTCCAGTCTCCGAGTCCTATGGTGGAGCTTTCATCCGGGAGGGCGAACAACTGGCCGAAAAGGGTGGCGGGGTAACCGGAGCGGGTGTTCTCCATTACCTTTCCGCCGGTGGAGTTCTGTTTTCCGGTCCGAAGGAGCAAGACAGGTTCCAGGGTTTTTCCTATATGGAAGTATGCAAGTGCAACTTCCTTGATGTCTGAGACATATGCCCAGTCTTTCTCTTTCTTCGCACTGCTGAGCTTTCCGTAGGCGTCGAGGTATTTGTCATACGCCGCGACATATGCCTTGATGTCGTTTACGGGAATGTCGACGACGAAACTTACCGATGCAGGAAGTGTCTGTGCCACTTTGCTTTCCGATGCGGAGACCTCGAGGACATTGAGATAATGGCTGACATCGTCGCTGTAGGCTACCTTTCCGGTGTAAATCCTCTTCTGGGCACCGGTGTGCTCGACCTTGAATGCGGTCCAGTCCCCCAGGGAAGAGAAGAAGTCAGCGTAACGGGAGTACCTGCGGTTGAAATCCTTGGAAAGGATCTTCCCGCTGTAGCGGTTGCAGACATAGACTGCGTCATCCGAAGAAATTTCCGATGCAAGTACCTGAAGGTCCTCTGACTCAAGGACTGAAGTGTTATCAGAGATGTGCCTGAGGGCAGAGTTCAGGATGGTCCTGGACTTGGAAACAAGCACCAGGCTCTCTTTGGACAGGCCGGATCCTTCAGGTGCGCTTCCAGAACTGAGGAATTGCGAGGAAAGCCCGGCTGAGTCGGCATATGCGAGGAATGAGCGGACAACAACTGATGAATCGGTAAGGGAGCTGCCTGCTGAGAGGATGAAAAGAGGGATGAGGCTTCCGCTGAAATGCAGTGAGACAGCGGCCGTGTGTCCTTTGAAAAGCCCAGTGCTCCCGGAAACGGATTTCAGGAAAGAGCGCATTGCTTTGTCCTGGGGATCGGTAAGGAGCTGCATACTGACATTGGTGGAGTCAGCGAGGAAGGAGAACATCTCGTCACCAGAAGAAAAAGTCGCGATCATGGCGGCATCCGAGGGCACGGCCTCAAGTATGCCGGTCACGCTTGCCGAATGTCTGGCGGGACTTTTCCCGCCTCCGGAATAGAGTCCGGCCACTGCCAGGGCAATTCCGCAGAGCATCACGGCCGCTGCGACAAGACATATTATCAGACTTTTCCTATTCATCTAAAACAGACAAGGATATATTTTACAAATATAGTAAAGATTAACGAAAAAAACGCCCGGGCGTCGATGTGACGTCCGGGCGTTCGAAAAACGGCAGCTGCCTACTCTCCCAACTGGTGGGTCAGTACCATC
>CADCQP010000095.1 GCA_902803535.1 uncultured Bacteroidia bacterium
GCGGGCTTACGCTCGTCAAAGTTTACGCATAAATTTACGCATAATCGCCGCTATATCTTAGTATGCCAAGATGAACTAAAATTGACTATTATCGCTCTGTATCAAATAATTATAGTACTCCATCAAACTCTGCTAAACCCTAAAAAAGGACTTCCCAGTACCACTAACTTAAAAGGCAAGTATTTGATGCTCAAATACTTGCCTTTATATTTTGTCTGAATGACAAATGAAATGTGGCTACATTGGGTCAGTTCAAAGCGGATTCTCTATTATTTCCTATATTTGTAACAGGCTAACTTAAATCCGCATCATCATGAAATCGTGTCTGAAACTGTCTTCAGCTGCTTTGCTGGCCGCAATGGTGTGCTTCCTATTGGGATGCACGGAATCACATAAGATCGCCGTAGTGGCCCATATGGGCTTCCACCGCTCCGAGACGGGACGGCAGACCCCGAATTCCATTGCGTCCCTTAAAGCGGCCCAGGAAAACCTTTTCTGGGGGAGTGAATGCGATGTGAACCTGACTTCGGATGACGTCATAGTCGTCTGCCACGGCCCCAAATGGCAGGAAGTAGATATCCGGAACAGTTCATATGCCGACACGGTCCGTTTCCTGACCCTGCATGACGGGGAGACAGTCCCGACCCTCGACCAGTATCTGGACCAGCTCTCACTCTCTCGCACGGTCCTGGTGCTCGAGCTGAAGGTCCAGCTCGACGAAGGACGGGAGAACGTCATGACAGACAAGGCGATAGAGGCGCTCAAGGCTCACGGGCTCTTCGATCCGCGACGCGTTATCTTCATATCATTCAGCCATCATATCTGCAAGAAGATCGCGAAAGAGTATCCGGAGTTCACCAATCAGTATCTCGGGGGAGACATCCTTCCTTCCGACCTCCACAAGGACGGAATCAACGGAATCGACTACAGTTACCCGGTGCTTCACAAGAATCCCGAGTGGATAAAGGAAGCTCACGACCTCGGTATGTCCGTAAATGTCTGGACGATAGATAAGGAGGAGCAGATTACGGAGATGATCGGACTTGGAGTGGACCAGATCACTACAAATGAACCGCTTCTTACCCGCTCCCTGATTCCGGAAGGGGAAGAGCTGCCTGTGCCCAAAAAATAGACCCTGAATGAAATCCATCTTACCTGTATTATCCATATGCCTCATGGCCGCCGCTTGCAGCCATGAAGTAATTGTTTCCCAGGAATTCGTCTACGAGGAGGCGCCTTTCCCGCAGTGCCATGCCTCCACCATAGTCGAGTATCCGGAAGGAACCCTTTCAGTAGCGTTTTTCGGAGGGCGGAAGGAAGGCGCTGACGACGTGTGCATATATCTCAGCAGCAAGAAGATAGGGGAGACCCGGTGGTCTGCTCCGCGGGTCGTCGCTTCAGACAGCCTGTATCCCTGCTGGAATCCCGTGCTGTTCTCTCCGGATAAGGACAGGCTCCTGCTTTTCTACAAGACAGGCCCGAAAGTTCCACAGTGGACCGGCCATGTCAAGACATCATATGACGGGGGAGTGACATGGGAGAAGGATTATGCCTATCCCGACAGGATGCTCGGGGCAATCAAGGACAAGCCTGTAAAATTGCCTTCCGGAAGGATAATATGCCCCTCAAGTGAAGAACGTGTCATCCCGGGCAAGGATAAGATTGAATGGACCGTCCATTTCGAGATTTCCGATGATGGAGCAAAGACATGGAGGAAAGTCGGCCCGGTCGAGGCTGATGATTCCGTCCGGGTGATCCAGCCGACCATCCTCGTCCACAAAGACGGAACCCTCCAGGCCCTGTGCCGTTCATCAAACGGGAAGATAGCTGTTACTTACAGCCATGATGAAGGAGACACCTGGTCCAAGGTCCAGCTGACGGATTTCCCAAACAATAATTCGGGATTGGATGCCCTTACACTGCCTGACGGCCGTTTCATCCTGGTATGCAACCCTGTCGGGGATGACTGGGGAGCGCGCTATCCGTTGTGCGTTTACATCTCGAAGGACGGCCTCAATTGGAAAGAGATAGCCAACCTGGCCAGCGAACCGGTCAAGAACGGCTACTGCTATCCTTGTGTGATCTATGGCTCTGACGGTGCACTCCACATTGCCTACACGTGGGACAGGGTGAAGATCCGTTACGCCAGGGTGGAACTTTAGGGGACGCTGACTATCTCAGCCTATGAAGCTTCGGATGAGTGAGGTCGCCGGGATCTCCTTGTCCGGAAGCGGTATGAAATAGTGCAGGTAGTGCAGCAGCCTGTAGGCCTCGGAGTATTCCGGGCAGTTCTTCGGGACGCTCCTGAGGATCCGCTCTGCATAGCTCCTCAGCACTGCGAATTCAACCAGGTAAGTTGAGTTGAACATCACATCCGCCATTTCCTGATAGGGGTAGATCCACTTGACCTCCGCCCTCCTCACATTGGGCCAGTTGGCTATGGTCTCCCTGGCGGTGAAAGCCCCTGCGCGGTAGTCGCGCACGATCCTCCTCAGCAGGCGGTTGTCGCTCGTGGGGATGCAGTTGTGGTCGTCCAGGGATATGCTGGTGATCGCATTGATGAATATGCGGTACTTCTCATGCTCGGGAACCATGTCGGTAAGTTTGGGATTAAGGGCGTGGATCCCTTCGATCAGAAGCACTGTCCCTTCCTCCATCCTGAGCTTTTTGCCCTTGTATTCGCGGATTCCGGTAACAAAGTTGTACTGAGGTACTTCCACTTCCTCACCATTGAGCAGGCGAAGCAAGTCTGCCTGGAGCGCGGCATGATCGACCGTGTCGAAATTGTCGAAATCATATGACCCGTCCGGAAGCTTCGGAGTGTCGACCCGGTTGACGAAATAGTCGTCAGTAGAGAAGGAAACGGGGTGGAGGCCGCATGCCATGAGCTGTATGCTGAGCCTGGTGCAGAACGTGCTCTTGCCGCTGCTTGAGGGCCCCGTTATGAGGACCAGCCTGACCTTGTCGCGGGAAAAATGACGGCGGTCAATGTCCTCCGCGATCTGAACAATCTTCTTTTCCTGAAGGGCTTCGGCTACCTTGATAAGGTCGCTGGCCTTTCCGTCCAGGCAAGACTGGTTGACGTCTCCGACGTTGTCAAGCCTCATTATCCTATTCCAGCTGAGGGTCTCCGAGAACACGTCGAAAGTCTTTGGCTGGTCGAACAGGGGAGCCAGTTGTCCGGGGTTGTGCCTGTCCGGGACCCTGAGGAGGATCCCGCCATGGAATGGGCTGATACTCCACACCTTAAGTACTCCTGTCCCGGGGACAAGCTCTCCGCAGTAGTAGTCCGGAGTGCCTCCGAGGGTGTAGTAGGTGATGTAGATGTCTCCGCTTGTCCGCAGAAGGTTGACCTTGTCTTCGCATCCCATGGATGAGAATAGCCTGATGGCTTCCTCCGTCCTGACCTCATGGCGCCTGAAAGGCATATCCTTGCTGACGATCTCCTGCATGCGCCCCCTGATGGCATCGATGTCCGCATCAGTCAGGTCGGCTCCTCCGCCCATGTCCACGGAACAGAACCAGCCTTTGGAAATCGGCCTTCTCAGGACGATCTTCGCTTTCGGCCAGAGGTCGTTCACGGCCTTGCAGAGCAGGAAGCAGAGGGAACGGCTGTAAACCGACCGGCCGGCATAGGACCTGTAGTCCAGGAATTCCACGTCCTTGTTGTTGAAGACCCTGTACCGGAGTCCCTGGGTCACATTGTTGACCTTGGCGGCCAGGATGTCATACGGCTTGTCGAAGTCGAATCTCTTGACGATGCTCAGCAGGGAGGTCCCCTCATTGAATTCTTTGGAGGAACCAGTGTTCTTGCAATAGACTTTAGGCATAAAACGAAGATTGGTCTGCTAAATTAAGAAAAATATGCTACCTTTACTAAAATTTATTTACCCATATGAGCACTTTACATGTAATCGACCACCCCATGATCCAGCACAAGCTTACTATCATGAGGTCCAAAGAAACCGGCAGCAAGGACTTCCGGCAGCTTTTGAACGAGATATCCCTCCTGATGGGTTACGAAATCACCAGGGACCTTCCCCTGAGAGATGTTGAAATCGAGACCCCGATGGGACATATGGTCGCTCACAAAGTAGCAGGACGCAAGCTCGCCATCGTCCCGATCCTCAGGGCCGGGCTTGGAATGGTAGACGGACTCCTCACCCTGGTACCGGTGGCCAAGGTAGGCCACATCGGTCTTTACAGGAATGAAGAGACCCACAAGCCGGTAGTCTATTACTGCAAGCTGCCATTGGATATCCAGGAACGCCTGGTAATCATCACTGACCCCATGCTCGCAACCGGAGGAAGCTCCTGCGATGCCATCCAGATGCTTAAGGAGAGGGGCTGCAGCAACATCAGGCTCATGTGCCTGGTGTCGGCTCCCGAAGGAATCGCCAAAGTACAGAAGGAGCATCCCGACGTTGACATCTACACCGCAGCGGTGGACGAATACTTGAACGAAGATGCCTACATCGTCCCCGGCCTGGGTGACGCAGGCGACAGGATCTTCGGCACGAAGTAATTTTAAATTAAACGATGTACCCGGTGAAATTTTTTAGGATTTCACCGGGTTTTGCTATATTTGTAACCCGTACACAAATATCATTCTCGCCATGAAGTACGGGTTCGACAGCAAGAAATACCTCAAAATCCAATCGGAACACATCAAGGAGCGCATCGCCATGTTCGGCGATAAGCTTTACATGGAAGTCGGAGGCAAGCTCTTCGACGACCTCCACGCCAGCAGGGTGCTTCCCGGGTTCGAACCCGACATCAAGCTGAAGATGCTCATGCAGCTCAAGGACGTGGCTGAGATACTGATAGTCATCAGCGCCGTCGACATCGAGAAGAACAAGATCCGCAGCGACCTTGGAATCACATATGACATGGACGTCCTCCGCCTGCGCCAGGAGTTCATGAAGAAGGGACTGCAGGTCAATTCAGTGGTTATCACCCACTACAACGGGCAGACCGGCGCCGACATCTATCGCCAGAGGCTCGAGCATATGGGCATCAGGGTGTACTACCATCACACTATCCCCGGCTATCCCCAGGATGTGGCCCTCATCGATTCCGACGAAGGTTTCGGAAAGAATGATTTCGTGGAGACCACACGCCCGCTTATCCTCGTCACTGCTCCCGGTCCTGGAAGCGGCAAGATGGCAGTGTGCCTGAGCCAGCTCTACCAGGAGAACCTCCGCGGTGTCAAGGCCGGGTACGCCAAGTTCGAGACCTTCCCGATCTGGAACATCCCCCTCAAGCACCCCATCAACATCGCATATGAAGCGGCTACCGCCGACCTTGACGATGTCAACATGATAGACCCCTTCCATCTGGAAGCATATGGCATAAAGGCAGTTAACTACAACAGGGACATAGAGATATTCCCCGTGATGGACGCCATATTCCAGGGAATCTACGGCGAGAACCCCTACAAGTCTCCCACTGACATGGGAGTCAACATGGTAGGGTACTGCATCAGCGATGACGAAGTCTGTTCCGATGCAGCCAAGAACGAGATCATACGCCGTTATTTCACCGCCCTTTGCGATCTCGCGTCCGCCCATGGCTCCGATGAGGAAGTAAACAAGATCTCCCTGCTCCTCAAGCAGGTCGGCATTGATTCCGGCTATCGCAAGTGCGTCGGTGCCGCCAGGGCCAGGAAGGAGAAATCAGGGAAGCCTTCAGCCGCGATCGAACTCGAGGACGGAACGATAATCAGTGCGGAGACCAGTCCTCTCCTCGGGCCGTGCGCTGCGCTCATACTCAACGCTACCAAGTACCTGGCAGGGATTCCCCATTCGCTTAAGCTCATTCCCCAGAACATGATCGAGCCGATCCAGAAGACCAAGGTGACCTATCTTCACGGACACAATCCGCGCCTCCACACGGATGAGGTCCTGGTGGCCATATCCATGCTCAGCCTCTGGGATGAGAACTGTAAGAAAGCACTTGACTGCCTGCCAATGCTGAAAGGCTGCCAAGTGCATTCTACGGTTATGCTGAGCGAAGTGGACCAGAAGGTCTTCAAGAAACTCGGAGTCGGCCTGACCTGTGATCCGATGACGGCATAAGATTACGGTTTTACTTCGATGCTGGAACCTGCCATGTCACCATCAGGCAGTTTAACTCCCGTGCGTTTGCCGTTGATTACCAGGTTGGTGAACTTGATTCCGTAAGTAGGATCGCTGACATGGACTTCCTTTACATCGGGTCCGTCGTACTTGACCATCACTATTCCGGGAGTGTCTAGGCCGATTGAAAGCCCGTCATTCACCTGTACCTCTCCTGCCTTGTAGAGGACGGCATATGCAATGCCAAGTTTGTCGTTCTTCACCGCCTGGAGGTTCCTGGTGTTCGAAAGTATGCTGACTTCGGGATTGTCATATGCCTTCTGGACGCTGGCTTCGTCGGCGTGGGGCATCACTACGTACTCATAGTCTCCCGAAAGCCTCGGGCTGGATGAACCGCTGCGGCTGCCGTGGTCGATCCAGATCTTGAAGATGTCTCCCTTCACGATGTCTTTCGGGGTGGTGGAAGTGTGGTCCAGGTTCCACCAGCTGCCCTCCTGCTCGTCGTTGAGGATGCCTACCTTTTCTTCCTTGGGGAAGATGTAGCCGACTCCGTTGTGGAGGGCCCACTTGATGGTGCCTGGGGCATGTTCGCCGCGCTCGAGAGTCTTCTGCCCGCCGTCACCGCATATGACAACGTTTCCATTGAGGGAAACCTGCTCGACGGTAGTCGCGACCGGATAGTCCTCGTAGCACCATATCCCGGCGCCGAGGCAGACATACTGCTCATCGAAGAAGAACCATGACTTCCTTGCTGCGACATTGTAGAGGGTGCTGATGAAATCGAAGCCGACTGCTCCGTACATTCCGTCAGTCACTGCGCCTGCATATTCGTTGAACCCGAATTTCTGCAGGTAGTTGCTGTGCGGCTGCGGGAGTTCGGGGATCCTGGGCTCCGTAGTTCCCGGAATCATAGTCCAGTCCTGGTAGGGGATGATGGGATTGTGCTCGTATCCTGTCTTGGAAAGGTAGTTCGTGCCGTCGCCCCTGAAGTGTGTCTGGATGCCGTTGCCGTTGTATCCCTGCTCGGTGGTGGCGTTGCGGCTTGAGAACATCCTGACGGTGGAGTACCAGTCGGGACGCTGGATCACGAAGAGGGCTCCGTACCAGAAGAACCTGGCGAAGGACTTGGGAGTCAGTTTCTCCCCGCTGCGGTAGCGGATGTTCTCCATAAGTTCATCATGGCGGTAGTCAGTCAGCGAGGCCAGCTTCCTGGCGGTCGAGCTGTCGTAGATGCCTGTGGTGTTGACATTAGCGCTGCTGCGGCTGGAAATGCTCCTGTTCTTGATCCCAATGCCCTCTACGGCACCGTAAACCATTCTCGGGAGAAGGCCGTCGAGGTAGTAATCGATGGCAAGCCTGACCTGGTCTTCGCTGAAAGCGAAACGGGTGCCGGCAGTCAGGGAGGCCCAGTCGGCGAAACAATTCATATACTTGCCGTTACCGTAGCTGGTGGTGTTGTCCACACAGTCATCCCTGTGGTGGAAGGTCTTGTCTATCTGCATTCCACGCTCGCCGGTCACTATTTTCATCTCCCGCTCGATGACGTCGATTGTCTTCTCGAATCCTTCGACATCGTTTGCATAGAGCTGCCAGTGGGCCTGGATCGTGGCGATCATGATGCGGTCTCCGCTCTGGCGGGCGCCCCATGCGTTCAGGTTGCCTTCCTGCGCCATCTTGAAGACCTGCGGTTCGAGGGTCTTGTCCATGTCCTTGCCCATTATCAGGAGCATGTTCGTCAGGGTGTTGGGGTTCGTGATCTGGTTGGAGTGCCAGTTGTCATGGATGTAGTTGTGGTCTACCCAGTAGGCCAGGGCCACGTCCAGCACCTTCTTGACATTCTTGTTCTTGTAGAACCTGTTCCCCTTGATCTCATATGCCTGGGCGAGCCTGTACATGTTGCTCATGTGCTGCCTGTGCTCGTATCCGGTGGTCGAGAGGTCCTGATAGTTGATTCCGGGCCAGATGGAGTCCCTTACGTTGAATGTCTCGACGATTTTTTCTACCGCCGCTTCATCGACCTTTGCCTTGAGCAGTGGGGCGATGACCTTCTCCTTGATGGCGTTGAAGTCCTTGTCGGGCTTTGCTGCATTCAGGGGAATGACAAATGCGAACATTGCCAGCAGGGCAATGTTCGCAGACTTTGTGAAAATTCTCATGATTTACGAGGGTCAGTTCAGGCGATGGCCTGGAGCCATTTGTCGTAAAGCTCACGCTCAGGTTTGGATTCAACGCCGTCGGCATCGATTACCTGCTCGATGAAGCCGGTGAGCATAAGCGATATCGTTGCGCTTTCCTGTGCATCGAAATCGTCCAGGAGATCCTTGGTGTCAGCGATTACCTCGTCGAGGGTGATCGCATTGCTGCAATATTCGTGGACCATCTTCTCTGCTTCCGCTGCATCTCCGCCGGCCTCGGCGAGCTTTGCGGTGAACTTCTGGATGAAATCTTTCTCACGCTGATCATATGCTCCATCAGCTTTTGCGAAGAAGAGACCTGCCTTCGTAAGGAGGCGTATGACTTTTTCTATTGACTTGGTTTCCATATGATTGCTATTTAAGTGATCCTGATGCCATTCCAATGACGTTAATGACGCTCTTTGCGATGTCGCCAAGGCCGCCGTCAGCCTTTGACCTGCTGCTCTGTCCGCTGAGTACCGAGTTGAGGATCTTCTTGAGCACGACTGCGCTTACTCCGGCGCCTGCCGCTTTCTTGAGGACGCTGCCGAGGTCAACGCCTGAAGATTTTTTGCTTGCTCCGGTCACTCCGCCGAGGATGTCGCCGAGGTCGATGCCGTTGGCCTTTCCGCCGTTGATGATTGAGTCGAGGTCAACCCCGTCGATAGCGGCCGTACTTGCGCCGCTGCCGCCTCCGGTCGCGACCTTGATGAGGTCACCGAGGTCTATTCCGCCTTTGTTGGAACCGCCGGTCGCATTCCTGAGGACTTTGCCCAGGATGTCGGCCTGGCCGGATGAAGAACTCCTTCCTGAGGTAGCCCCGCCGATGACAGAGCCGAGGATGGAGTCGAGAGGATTGCTGGAAGAGGAGCTTCTGCCCCCTGTAACAGCCGATGTGATAATGTTTTCGAGAAATCCTGCCATAATAGTGGATATTAGTTTTGCTTTAATCACAAATATACTGTTTTTCTACCAAAATGTACAAGTGATTGGAAAAATTAATTAAACTCAGTATTTTTGCATTCTTATATAGTTATAGTGTAGTTTGGTTACTAGAAATGAAAAAAGCAGTTATTCTCTTTTCCGCTTTCCTTACCCTTGCAGCATGTGAAGGGCAGAAAACGGCAATTGAACGTGGAATTGATGATTATGCAACAGTTACGGTTCCTGTTCCGGACCTGTCAGGCATAAGTGATAACGGCAAGGAGGTCCTCAATCTTTACCGCTTTGCTGCCCAGGAGGCAGACAACATCTATTGGAAGCAGTATTTCGGGGACAAGACTGCAATGGAGACTCTTGAAGCCGCCGACGTGAAGGAGTTCGCAATGATCAATTACGGCCCATGGAACCGTCTGAGCGGGGCTCCGTTCGTGGAAGGTTACGGCGCAAGGCCGGCCGGAGTCAATTTCTATCCTGCCGATATGACTGCAGCAGAATTCGATTCATGCACTCTCGAGGACAAGATGAGCCCCTACACGCTTCTCAGGCGCGGTGAAGACGGACAGCTCAAGACCGTATGGTTCCACGACGAATATGCCGACGAGATCGGGAAGATTTCCGCATATCTGACTGCCGCCGCCGACATCACTATCAAGCCAAGCGTACGCAAGTATCTGCAGGACAAGATCAACGGCCTCAAGACAGATGACTATTACACCTCGGACATCTCCTGGCTCGAGATGGAAGACAGCAAGATGGACCTGGTGATCGGTCCCAACGAGACCAACGACGACCAGCTGAAAGGCATCAAGAAGTCCTTTGGTGCAATGGTACTTCTGAAGGATGCTGTCAGGACCGAACGTCTGGGCAAATATGCTACCCTCATCCCTCAGCTCCAGAAGAACCTTCCCTGCCCGGAGGAGTACAAGGCATTTACACCCGGTGCTGCATCTGATGTCTTCGTCTGCAACGCCCTCTACTACGGCGGAAGCTACAATGCCGGCATCAAGGAAATAGCCATCAATCTGCCATATGACGAGCGTGTCCAGGCTGAAAGAGGCACCAGGACGATCCTCCTCGGCAATGTCATCGACGCCAAGTTCAACAGCATTATCAGCCCGGTCGGTGACGTCTTCTTCGTGGAAGATTCCCCGAACGTTGACAGGAACGCGTTCTTCCTGAACCTCGCATTCCGCGAGATGGCCCACGGGCTTGGAGTCAAGGAAACCGTCAACGGCAAGGGCAGCGTCGAGCAGGCTCTCGGGAACCACGCACTCACATGGGAAGAGGCCAAGGGAAATGTGGTCGGTGCTTATCTTGCCTGCGGCATACTCGAGCACCAGGACCTTTCCATGCTTGTGACCAGGGAAAACTGCATCGCTACTTTCGTAGCCAGCCTCATCCGTTCCCAGCGTTTCGGCGAAGGAGAGGCTCTCGGACGTGCTAACATAATGATCCTTAATTATCTGCTGAGCAGCGGAGCTATCAATCGCACTGTCGCCGGCAAGTATTCCATCAACTATGAGAAGACCTATAAGGTCCTGGGTGAACTTGCCGGAATCATCCTCAAGACACAGGCTGAGGGAGATTCGGCTTTTGCTGCCAGCTTCGAAAAAGAATACGCAGGCATCCCCAAGGCATATGAAGAGGACAGGCGGATCATGGGAATCGAGCAGATCCCCGTCGACGTCAAGTTCGCATTTAAGTAGCCTGCCATGCTGAATTCCCTGTTTTTCGGTAACGGCATAGCCCACACTATCCTCCTCTTCGCAGTCGTAATAGGACTGGGTCTTTATCTCGGAAAATTCAAGGTCAAAGGAGTTTCCATAGGTTCAACCTGGATTCTATTCGTCGGCATCATAATCAGCCATCTAGGACTGAGGGCACATCCTGTCATCCTGGCTTTCCTCAAGGATTTCGGACTGATCCTCTTCGTCTTTTCCATCGGCCTCCAGGTCGGTCCGGGCTTCTTTTCTTCTTTCAAGAAAGGGGGAGTCAGGCTCAACCTTCTCGCAGCCCTTCTGATCCTGCTTGCAGTCATAGTGACTGTGGGTGTGCATCTTGTCACCGGTGAGAGCCTTTTCACCATGACGGGTGTCATGTCCGGAGCCGTGACCAACACTCCGGGCCTCGGTGCCGCCCAGCAGACCATAGTGGATGTGAATGCACCGGGGGCGGATCCCACTTCCCTTGCTTCGGCATATGCCGTAGCCTATCCGATCGGCGTGCTTGGAGTGATATTCCTGATCATCCTGTCCAAGGCCCTGTTCAAGGTCAATGTAGATCATGAAAGGGAAGAACTTGACAATGAGCACGATTCCGGTGAAAATGCCAGGAGGATGCACTGTGAGGTCAGCAATCCCGCCATTTTCGGGAAGAAGATAGAGGATATCAAATCCGGTGTAGGAGCTAAGTTTATAATCTCGCGCGTCCTCCATGACGGGAAGATATTCTCTCCCGGGCCTGATACGGTCCTGAACGAAGGTGACAGGCTGCTTATAGTGACGGATGAAAACGACGTGGATCCCGTGAGGATCATCTTCGGCAAGGAAGTGCCCATGCACCAGGAGGACTGGATCAAGATGGATTCGCACATCGTGACCAGGCGCCTGAGTATCACTGAGGCAACCATGACCGGGAAACGCCTGTCTGAGCTGAATTTCCGCCGCAAGTACAATGTGGTGGTTACCAGGATTATCCGTTCAGGTATCGAACTGGTTGCCCGTTCGGGACTCATCCTGCAGCTGGGTGACAGCATCCAGGTGGTCGGAACCGAAGAAGATATAAATGCCGCTGCCGCAGTGGTAGGCAACAAGCCCGAGAAGCTCAGCCATCCGAACCTCGTTCCCGTATTCTTCGGAATCGCCGTCGGAATCATATTCGGAAGCCTTCCGATCCATTTCCCCGGAGTCCCGCAGCCTGTGAAGCTCGGCCTTGCAGGCGGCCCCCTCATCATAGCTATCCTCCTCGGATACTTCGGTACCAGACTCAAGATCACCACTTACACTACAGTCAGTGCCAACATGATGCTCAGGGAGATCGGAATCTCCTTCTTCATGGCGGCCGTCGGCCTGGACGCAGGGAAGACATTCGTAAGCTCTATTGCCGCCGGAGGTTACTGGTGGATCCTGTACGGAGCCCTGATCACCCTCATCCCGGTCGCTACGGTGATCCTTCTTTCGCGGCTTGTCTTCAAGCTGAATTTCTATGAGATATGCGGACTGATCTCGGGCGGAACGACCGATCCGGCTGTCCTGTCCTTCTCGCAGAATCTGTACGGAAGCGATTATGCCGCAGTTAATTATGCAACCGTATATCCGTTGAGTATGTTCCTGAGGGTGCTGGTGGCACAATTGCTTATCCTATTCGCCCTATGATCCGGCGGGCTGCAGAATCTGACCTGAAACCAGTTGGAGACCTGCTCAGGCAGGTTCTGCGGATCCATCATGCCGGCCGCCCCGACCTTTTTGCCGGATCGGGTAAGAAATACACCGACAGCCAGCTTCTTGAACTCTTCAAGGACGACAGCGCCCCGGTCTTCGTATATGATGACGGGGGAGTAAAGGGATATGTCTTCTGCCGCTTTGAAGATCACGAGGCAGAGAACGAAGCTCCTCACAGGACCCTTTACATCGATGACCTCTGCGTTGATGAGAAAGAGCGCGGGAAGCATATCGGTAAGCAACTCTATGAGTTCGCGAAGAAATATGCCAGGGAGACAGGTTGCTACAACGTCACCCTCCATGTCTGGGAGTGCAACCCAACTGCCAAGCGCTTCTACGAGGCCATCGGCATGAAACTCCAGTATTCCTCCATGGAGGAGGTCCTGTAGGTATGATCCGCCGGGCAGCAGAATCCGATTTCCAGGCAATCCTTTCCCTGATCGATTCAGGACGGAGGATCATGCGTGAAAGCGGGAACCCCGGCCAGTGGCCGGAAGGAAAGCCTGAGCCGGAGAAGATCAGGAAAGACATCGAAAACGGAAACAGCTGGATAGTAGAAGAAAACGGCGTCCCAGCCGCGACATTCGCATTCATTGAAGGACCTGATCCGACATATGCGCGGATCGATGGCGGGGCCTGGCTGAACGAAGAACCCTACTACGTGATCCACAGGATTGCCCGCTCGCAATCAGCCCGCGGGGTCTTCAGGACTGTGATGGACTGGTGCTTCGGACGCACAGGCAACATACGCATCGACACACATAAGGACAATGCCATAATGAGGCACTGCCTTGAGAGCTACGGATTTCGTTACTGCGGGATCATTTATCTGGAAAACGGGGACGAGCGCCTCGCATATCAGCTTTTCCGGGAAAAATAACGTATATTGCAGAAAAGTTTTTCTGCAATGAGATCCAGATTATTCTTTCTGCTTGTCCTCCC
>CADCQP010000096.1 GCA_902803535.1 uncultured Bacteroidia bacterium
AAAGCCTTGACCCAGTTGTTGGAGATAGGCCTTACGCGGACGTTCGCCATTGCATCTACATATGACTTGAGGACAGCATCGACTTCGGTGTGCTGGGGAAGCTTCTGCAGTCCGGGCATTGCCGACTGGGGTACAAGGCCATAGTCCTCGATCACATGCAGGACGTCATCGAATTCACTTCCCGCGGCGAAATTGATGTTGCCGTCGGTACGGATATACTTGATGGCGCGGTCCTTATAAGACTTGCTGACAACGAACATCTCCGAGAAATCGGGATACGCTGCAGGGTCCTTTATGTTATTGATCCTGATAGCCTCCGACTCAAGGAACGAAAGTGCTGAGAAGCACCAGCAGGTTCCTGAACGGGACTGGTTCTTTATGCTCGTAATGGGGTTCTCGACCACGGTAGTGAATTTGTACTCCGGGGCCTTGGCCTGTGTTCCGCCTGACTGTGCGGCGGCAGAAAACGTGAGCGCGACAAGCGAAAGCGCTATCAATACTTTTTTCATCATATGTCTTTAAAATTAGAATTGTGTTCTATAGACAAACGCAAATTTAACAAATATTATTATTTTAGCAACGCTTATGGACACCAGGAAAACCATATTGTACATACACGGCATGGGAGGAGGAGGCGACAGCCGGATTCCCGGCATCATGCGCGACGCCCTCCGGACATATGACTCCGTCAGGCTCATTATCAGGACATATGATTTCAATCCGGACATCGCCTCCGGGCAGATCGCCTCATGGGTGAAGGAGGTCTCCCCTGACCTCGTCATCGGGGAATCGATGGGCGCTATCCACGCCCTTGCGATAGGAGGTGTGCCCCACCTGCTGGTCTCCCCTTCCCTCAACGCTCCCGTATTCTTCGGCCTGATGAGATTCGTATGCCTGATCCCCGGAGTGACAAGCCTGTTCGACAGGGTTTACAAGCCGAAAGAAGGAGACCGTCAGAAGCTCCATTTCACATGGAAGAATCTCAGGCACTGGGGATTATACAGAAAAAAAGCCCTTGCGCTGTCCCCCTCCAGGGGTGGCAAGGACTTTTTCCATGCTTTTTTCGGAACGGACGACCATTACCGGCGAAGCGGGGTCGTCCTGATCAGGACCTGGGAAAAATATTACGGGAAGACTTACACCGTGTACAATGGCACCCACTTCATGGAAGAGGAATACATACACAGCCTCCTTATCCCCTCAGCCCTGAAGGTCCTGGGAATCGGAAAGGATCAATAGTTCTCGGCAAGGATCCTGAAATATGACCTCGGGTGCTTGCAGACCGGGCACAGCTCGGGAGCTTTCTTCCCTATCACAATGTGGCCGCAGTTGCTGCACTGCCATATGACGTCATTGTCCTTTGAGAAGACAACCTCATCCTCGATGTTCTTCAAGAGCTTACGGTAACGCTCCTCGTGCTTTTTCTCAATGGCGCCTACGCTCCTGAAAAGGAAAGCGATCTGGGTGAACCCTTCCTCCTCCGCAGTCTTGGCGAAGCCCTCGTACATGTCCGTCCACTCGAAGTTCTCTCCATCGGCGGCATCCTTGAGGTTCTGGGTCGTAGTGGGAATGTCACCGTCATGCAAGAACTTGAACCAGAGCTTTGCATGCTCTTTCTCGTTCTTGGCGGTCTCGGTGAAGAGTTCGCTGATCTGGACATATCCGTCCTTGGCAGCCTTGGATGCGTAGTACAGGTATTTGGTGTGCGCCTGGGATTCACCTGCAAAGGCGGTCTGGAGATTCTTCTCCGTCTGTGTTCCTTTAAGTTCCATTTCTTTTCTGTTTTAGTCTTGACAAATTTATCTAGAATAAAGTAATTTTGCAATATGGCAGCAACACAAAGACGTCCAAATGCATCCGCAGGAAAAGGGCGGAAGAAAAGGCGTAATAAGCGCAGGATCCGTCCCTTGCGCGTGCAGTGGTGGTGGGTTGCAGCCTCATTCACCGCCGCAGCGCTGCTCTACCTGATAGCAGTCAGGCCGGCTGTCAGCAAAAGCGAGGGACATGTCATCGTCCCTGAAGGGGCATATGCCTTCGGCATCGACATCAGCCACAACAACAAGGGCCCCATAGTCTGGGACTCCCTGCGCATATGCATCAACTCCCGTGGCCGTACCGTCCGGAGTCTCCAGGAGGCCCGGAGGATCGAACCCGTCTCATTCGTGTTCATCAAGGCCTCGGAGGGCGTGTCAATGAAAGACCCCGATTTCATGAAGAATTGGGAATCAGCCCTTTCCGCTGGAATCCCCAGAGGGGCATATCACTTTTACCGCACATCCCGCGACCCGGCACGACAGGCCGGGAACTTCATTTCGGCGGCGGGGGCGATCCGCTTCAAGGACCTTCCCCCCGTACTTGACATTGAGACCACCCACAGGGGGCTTACGAAAGAAAAGCTGAACTCGGACCTGCTCATATGGCTCGAGACCGTCGGGAAACACTATGGCCGCAAACCGGTAATCTACACATCCGACAGCTTTGCCCGCGACTGGCTTTCCCCTTCCCTGAAGGCTGAATACCCACTGTGGATCGCCCATTACCGCAAGGAGCCGCCCTACACCAAGGGCTGGACCTGGTGGCAGTTTACAGACCGGGGCACCGTGTACGGCGCCCCGGAACCTGTGGATATTTCAGTCAGGATCAAATGACTCCTATCTGGAGCCACCTCCGAAACCGCCTCCCGAGAAACCGCCTCCTCCACCGAAAGACATGCCGCCGCCGAATCCACCGATCTCGCCGGATGAAAGCTTGCGGGCGGAATGACCTTCAAATGCGCTGCGATATATGTTGTTCGAGAGCATGTTATTGTAATTGATATACCAGATGAGGTTGCCTGAATTGACTCCAAGCTCCTCGGACAACTGGGCGAACTGCGCAGGATACAGCTTCTGGAACTGTTTCGCAACCTTGTCGGCTATACCGAACAACTGGGCATAGACAAGGTAATCTTTCCACAATCCCACTTCAGCTGAACTACGCTCGGAGACGAGGGTGAAATCATTCAGGAAATTCTTGAATTCTATGACATTGCGCATTTTCGCCGCACCGGTCTCACTGGCGACTCCAGGAGAAAGGAGCACTTTCTTCTCAAGGAGTGTCGACAGTCCAGCCCCGTCGACCTTCTTCGGCCAGAGAGCCACTTTCTCCACGTGCTTGTTAGCCCAGCGTTTAAACTCATTGCTTTCAAGCACCCCGTCACCGCTGGCCTCATAGACCATGTCGTACAACTGCTTCTCCACGTCTTCCATGGCGGCGTACTGCTCATCGGATCCATCCTTTGGATCATGGATGAACTGCAGGTTCTGCCGTTTTGTGCTCTTCGGGTCCGGTCTCAGTGTGACGAACCCGCTCAGTATCCATTTCAGGAAATAGGCTCCGATTATGAAAGTAGCGCTGGATGACGTATTCCCGAAACGGTTCGAATGATTGAGGACGTAATAGGCGGCCGGCAGGCTTTTATCCAGCGGCGCTTCACGGAACCACCCTTTCACCTTTCTCTCCCCAAGGAGTTTCTTGCTGTATTTCCTGCCGCGTATAGTCTCGACTATCATGAAAAGGATCCCGAACACCGTCCCCCCGAAAAACAGTAAGAAGATGATCCCGAACAGGATCATCCCCCAATCCGCGGAGGATGAATAATCGCTTGACCTGAATGCCTTTTTCTGCATCTTCTCGAAGGGGATATCCCTTGACACAGAAGGAGAAAAGATGCCCTTATTGAAGCGGACCATCAGGTTGACATACTGACTGGAAGACAGGGGGACGTTGGACTCCATCTGGATCTTCCCGTCTATCAGGTCCACGGTTCCGTCACAGCCGAAGCCCCATTCGCGGGTGTCCTCGTCGGTCCATATGGCACCGAAGTCGTTCTCTATCACGATACGGACCTGCTGAGGCGGAGCGTACAGTCCCGGGTTCACGAACTGGAAGTTGAAGGCATCGTAGTCCTGGAATGCCTGTACCAGTCCGGTAATGTCAAAACTGACATTCCAGACATGCTTACCATATTCCCCGACGCCCCAGCAGATCTCTACGCCTTCTGAGCCCTTGTCCACGATTCCGCAGCGGCCGGCTTTCTGGGTGATGCTCCTGTCAACATCCCATCCGGTCCCCTCGGACACGAATTCCCTGCCTCCCTCATTGACACGCAGGTTGCTCACCGACATGTCCTTAAGGTTGGAAATCGGGATGTAGAACTCCGTGCCACGCACGACCTCGGCCGCCCATTTCTGGGTGACGGAAGCCGAACCGTCCCTGTGCAGGACGGCCCGGATGGAAAGATTCTCGACGCTTTGCGCCATTACCTGGACCGATGCCGCTATGAGCATGGCCACAGGCAGCAGAAAACGGCGCATATGCTTAGATTTCCGGATATTCGGTCTTGGTCTTGTCCTCTGCGAGATAATCTCTCTGAGCGAATCCGAGAATGCCGGCGACTATGCTTCCAGGGAACATGCGAACCTGATTGTTGAACTTGGTGACGGTGTCGTTGTAAGTCATCCTGGAGAGCCTTACGTTCTCTTCATATGTCTGGATGCTGTCCATCGTCTTCTGGTAGTTCTCGTTCGCCTTCAGGTCAGGATAGCGCTCTGAAACGGCGATGAGGCGTGCTGCGATGGAATCAAGTGAAGCCTGGTTGGCATTGATTTCCGCAGCGGTGGGATTCGGGCTGGAGGTAACCTTGCGTTCCTCGATCACCTTCTGAAGGGTGTCGGCTTCGTAAGAAGCGTATTCACGCGTCAGTTTGATAAGAGCCTTGAGCGCGTCGTAGCGGCTCATCTGCTGGACATTGATCTGGCGCAGGGCGTTTTTGCAAAGCTCGTCGCTCTTTACGAGACTGTTCTGTACTGAGATTCCCCACAGTACCAGGACTGCCAGGATGGCAATGATGATCATTAACATGGTTGTAGTGTTTTTACTATTGGTTTGTATTCTTTATTTCTTCTATCATGGCCTTGGCGACGGCATATGATGCCCCGCTGCCACCGAGCGACTCCCGGATCTGGCGGTAGCCCTCAAGCATCCCGGCGCGGTAGGGCGCATCACTGACAAGCCTTTCCACTTCATTCAGGGTTTCTTCGGGAGTGAAATAGTATTGCAGCAATTCACGGAAGCATGTACGGCCGAGTATCAGGTTCCCCAGACTGATGAAACGGACCTTGAGTATCAGCCTGGCGATATTGAAATTGAAGGTCGATCCGCCGTAGCAGACCACCTGGGGAGTCCCTATGAGCGCGGCCTCCAAAGACGCTGTCCCTGAGTTGATTACAGCCGCTTCTGCATGACGCATCACGGCATATGTCTTTCCGAACACGAGATGCATGTACGACTCCCTGCCTTCAAGCCACCTGGAGTAATCGGACTCGCGGCGCGAAGGGGCCCCTGCAATTATGAACTGCCAGGAAGAGAACTCCTTCCTGGAATGCATAAGGTCCGCGAAACGGGCTATCTTCGGCATCATGTAGCTGACTTCCCCGCTCCTGGAACCAGCCAGGACCGCCACATATGGCCTGTCTTCCAGACCGCAGGATTCGAAGAATTCACTGCGGGGCTGCTTCATTGACTCTGAAGAATCGATGGCATCAATGAGAGGATTCCCCTTATAGACATAGGGAACCCCCTTCCGGGTGAAGTACTCCTTCTCGAACGGGAACACAATGAAGAGCTTGTCCACCCATGCCTTGAGCTTCCTGATACGGTTCTCCCTTGATGCCCAGACCTTGGGCGCTATGTAGTAGAAGACCCTCAGGCCGTGTTCGTGGGCGAATCTTGCCACCCTGAAATTGAATCCGGGATAGTCGATGAGGATCACCGCATCCGGTTTCCAAGCCAATATGTCATCACAGCAGTCCTTAAGCCTGCGGGCGAATTTCCCCGCATTGAGCAGAACCTGGCTGAATCCGATTACGGCACCTTCATTATAATCCCTGACGAGCCCGGGCTGTTCCTCCTGGGATTCCCTGCATACGGCATCCATCAGTCCTCCTCCCCAGAAGCGGATCACCGCCCCGGGGTCTTCACGGTACAATCCGCGCATGAGGTTGGACCCATGGAGGTCTCCAGACGCCTCTCCTGCTATGATGTAATAACGCATACCGTAAATATAAGGAAATTAAATGAAATCCTTATCAATGCCAAGGCTGCGCAAACGCTTGATTTCACGCATGTCGCAATTGAGGACACTGTGGGCGCATATGGCTACGTACCCCGCGGCCATCACATGATGGTCGGCAAGGGGATCATCTCCGGAATCATCCTTGAACTCGCCTCCCATCATATACAGTTCCTCCCCTTCTTCACGCGCGGGTGCATACACCGGCCCAAATGCATCCTTGTCCATTCCGTTCCTCTCCAGCAGGGAAGGGTCATATGCGATGAATTCGCGTTCCCAGTGTCCGCTCCCCTGGTGCGCAATGCGTATCCCCTTGACGCGGGACACGGGAAGATTCGGGAAATTCACGTTGTAATAGATCCCAGACGCTCCTGAAGGGCTTGACGCCAATGTGTCGAATATCTCCGGGAAAAACTTGCAGACAGAACTGAAATCCGCATTCGGAGACATAGTGGCAAGAGACACCCCTATCGCCGGGATCCCGTTGATCGCAGCTTCCTCGGCAGCTCCGAGGGTACCGGAATAATTAGCCGCCGTAGCGGCATTCGAGCCGTGGTTGATCCCGCTGAGGACTATGTCAGGCCTCAGTCCCTCATCTGCATATACATTGTCCACTCCAAACTTGACGCAACTTGCCGGCGTCGCATCGAGATAATACCACCTTACCCCATCCTGATCAGGAAGCCTTTTTGCCGCTATCTGCCTGAAACCCATGGACACAGCCATTGACATTCCCGACTGCGGATACTTGGGCGCAATGACGGTTATCCTGCCATATGGACGCATCATCCTGACGAGCGCCATCAGTCCTTTTGCCCGATATCCGTCATCATTGGTTATCAAGATATTCATCCTTAAATGTTTTAGTCGATTTTAGCCACACAAAGATATTGTTTTCTCTCTTTTTTTTGGGTATTTGTGCTCGGTTTTTTGTAAATTTGTGCCGCAACTTAAAAAATGATAGTTACACATTTTTATTTTAATACTATGAATAGAATTGCTATCAACGGTTTTGGCCGTATCGGTCGTCTGGCTTTCCGTCAGATGTTCGAGGCTGATGGTTACGAAGTAGTCGCCATCAATGACCTCACAAGCCCCAAAATGCTTGCTCACCTTCTGAAGTACGACACCGCCCAGGGTGGTTTCGCCGGCAAGTTTGGTGAAGGAAAGCACACTGTAGATTACAAGGATGCCGTTCTCGCTGAAGATGGCAAGACCGTTGTAACTCCCGGTTCCATCATCGTAGATGGCAAGGAGATCACCATTTATGCAAAACCCAATGCTGCAGAACTCCCCTGGGGAGAACTCGGTGTTGATGTAGTTCTCGAGTGCACAGGTTTCTACACCTCCAAGGCTAAGGCTTCCG
Source organism: uncultured Bacteroidia bacterium (assembly GCA_902803535.1). Classification (GTDB taxonomy): domain Bacteria; phylum Bacteroidota; class Bacteroidia; order Bacteroidales; family UBA932; genus Cryptobacteroides. Next base: position 7,479 of record CADCQP010000096.1, read on the forward strand.
CTCACATCCAGGCTGGCGCAAAGAAGGTCGTCATCTCCGCTCCCGCAGGCAATGACCTCCCCACCATCGTTTACAACACCAACCACAAGACCCTCACCCCCGCCGACACAGTTATCAGCGCAGCTTCCTGCACCACCAACTGCCTCGCTCCGATGGCTGACGCCCTCAACAAATACGCTCCCATCCAGAGCGGTATCATGAGCACCATCCACGCCTACACCGGCGACCAGATGATCCTCGACGGCCCGCAGCGCAAGGGTGACCTCCGCCGCAGCCGCGCTGGTGCTTGCAACATCGTTCCGAACTCCACCGGTGCTGCCAAGGCTATCGGTCTGGTTATTCCCGAACTCAACGGCAAGCTCATCGGAAGCGCACAGCGCGTTCCCACCCCCACCGGATCCACCACTATCCTCGTCGCTGTCGTCAAGGGTAAGGATGTTACCGTAGAGGGCATCAACGCTGCCATGAAGGCCGCTACCAACGAGTCCTTCGGCTACACCGAGGACCAGATCGTCAGCTCCGACGTTATCGGCATGAGGTTCGGTTCGCTCTTCGATGCAACCCAGACCATGGTTTCCAAGATCGACGATGAGACCTATCAGGTCCAGGTCGTTTCCTGGTACGACAACGAGAACTCCTATACTTCCCAGATGGTCCGCACCATCAAGTATCTTGCTGAGCTCAAGTAATCTGATTTACAGATATTTCTTAGAAGGTGACCAAAAAGTCCGAACGACTTGAGGTCACCTTCTTTTTTGTTCTATGACTGATGCAGGAAGAAAAAAAGCATGTTCCCTCCGGAGGCATCACGGGTTCCTGCGCCCAAGGGCGCCCTATACGGGAAAATGTCACCCGCGATGCCCCCGGAGGGAACTGTTCAGTATTGACGGCTGCCGAATATCCCGGTCCCGATACGGACTATGGTCGCCCCGTATTCCACAGCGATCTTCCAGTCATGCGACATGCCTATCGAAAGTTCCCGGAAATCGGAAAGCACCGGGGACGACTCCACGCCGAATTCGGCGGAAAGACTCGCCTTCAAAGAAGATATGCGCTGGAAATCAGCCCTTATCACCGACTCGTCATCAGTATTTGTAGCCATCCCCATCAATCCGCAGAAACGGACGTTCCCATATTTACCGGCAGAGCCCAGAATCTCCCGGATCTCATCTTCACTGAGTCCGTGCTTGGTCTCCTCGGCACCGAGATGGAGTTCCAGAAGCACACGGATAACCTTGGAATGCAAAGCCCCCCAAGTGTCAATCGCTTCAAGCAGATGCACTGAATCGACAGATTCAACCATATATGCATATGGCAGTACGAGCTTAAGCTTGTTAGTCTGGAGATGACCGATGAAATGCCACTCGATGTCCTGTGAAAGCTGGACGGCCTTGGAAGCGAATTCCTGAGGACGGTTCTCCCCGAAGACACGCTGCCCTTCGAGATACGCCTCGATAAGGGCCGGGATAGGGTGGAATTTGGAAACTGCCACCAGCTTTACACCTGATGGCAGTTCCGCACGTATCCTCTGTAGATTGTCTGAAATCATTTATCTCCTGTTCCTGCCAGCCTGCTCCTTGGCCATCTGCTGCTGCATTCTCTGGGCCTCCTCGAGACGGAGCTGCCACTTGCTCTTCTGCGGCTTCTTGCCCTCGGTAGCCTCAAGTCTCTTCCTGACGGCGTCCTTATCCACGAAGAACTTCTGGATAACCCAGGTTTCCGCCATGGTGATAAGGTTGGAAAGCAGATAATAATAGCTCAGTCCGGAAGACAGGTTGTTACAGATGAAGAACATCATGAACGGCATCATCCAGGTGCTCATGAACTTCATCATCTTGGCGTTCGGATCATCTCCCCCGGCCTGTCCCTTCATGGTGATCTGCGTGTAGAAGAACATCGACACAGCCATCAGGAGGGCAAAGAGGGAAAGATGGTCGCCGAGCAGCGGCACCTTGGTCCCGAAATTCAATATGGAATCATATGCGCTCAGGTCCTCGGCCCAGAGGAAACTCTGCTGCCTCAATTCTATGGATGCCGGGAAGAACCGGAACATGGCCCACAGGATCGGGAACTGGAGAAGCATCGGAAGGCACCCGCCCATCGGGTTGATGCCGGCCCTCTGGTACAGTTCCATGGTAGCCTGCTGCTTTTTCATCGCATCCTCAGGCTTCGGATACTTGGCATTGAGTTTCTCGACCCACGGCTTGATAGCCTGCATCTTGGCGGACGAGGAGTAAGTCTTGTAGGCGAACGGCAGGACCACTATCTTGATGAAGACAGTCATCAGGAGGATGATAATGCCGAAATTGGAAATGAACCTGTGAAGGAGATCGAACAGATTGATTATCACATATTTCGTGAACCATCCCACCAGCCATCCTCCAAGAGGTATGATCTTCTCATACTTCTGGTCATATGACTTCAGCGTACGGTAGTGGTTGGGGCCGAAGTACATCTCGAACGGAAGCACGACATTATCACCGCCCTTGTAGTCGACACGCATGGTCGACGAGCAAGTCATCAGGTTGTGGGCCGGATCATCCTCAGGAGCATATTCAACCCCTATCTGGCCGGACGAGAAGTTGTCCTTTGCCCGGAAGATGGCGGAGAAGAACTGCTGCTGGAATGCAAACCAGCCCACCTGGGAATCCAGGCGCTTGGATGCACTCCTGCCCCTTCCGATTTCCGTAGGCTTCTTGTCCCCGTTGAACATCACGTCCGTCTTGGAATACTGGACTTCATTCTTGTAACCTTTCTCCATCCTGGGAATGGTAACCTTGAAATCCATGTCGATGGCAGATACGTTCTTCGGTATGACAGCCCCCATTCCGAGGAAGGCCAGTTCATTGCGGACCATGTAGGATCCCTCCTGCAGTGCATACCTCTGCTCGATGCATCCCCCGCCGGCGAAAGGCAGGCGGAACACTACTGAAGTGTCGGTCTTTTCCGCAAGGGTGAATACGAAATCCTTGGTGTTGATGTATTCTCCTGTGTAAACCTGGATCCCGAGCTCGGAATTGCCGCGGGTAAAGAGATAGGTCCTGGTACTGTCGTAATTACGATAGTCCTTGAGCATCACCGACAAAGGCTGCGCGCCCTTGGTAGTGAACTCCAGTACCATCTTATTGTTCTGGAGGGTTATGACCTCACCTTCAACCCCGGCTGCGGCATCGAGGAGTGAATCCTTGTAGACATGTTTCTCGACGGCGGCAGGCTGCACGGGAGTGCCGGCCTGGGCAATCGTAAGGGTGTCTCCAGAAGCCTTGCGGATGGAATCCAGACGGGCGAACTCGATAGAGTCGAGACGGGCCTGGGCCAGGGCCTCGACACGCGCGATTGAATCCAGCTCTGCCTGGTATTTCATCTGCTTACGGTACTGGCCGGACTGCCAGAACGTAAAGCCGAAAAAGATTACTCCGATGAGGATGAAACCTATTACTGAATTCTTGTCCATCTGCTACTGCTTTCCTTCCTCTTTCTCCTCTTCGGCACGGATCTGCTCCTTGAGGGCGGCAAGCTCCTCCTTTGCAGACTCGATCCTCTTCTTCATCTCAGCTATAAGCGATTCGGAATTCTTGGACATAGTGAAGAAACCAAGATTGTTCTCATATGTCTGGATGTCCTGCTGCAGAGCGTTGAATTTCTGGACGAGACGGTCCTTGGCTGTCTTCGGGCCCCTGGGCTGCTGCTGGAAGCCGCCGCGGAATCCTGAGCGCTGAGTGCTCTTGCCCGGGAACTTGGCCTCGACCGCTTCCCTGTATGCCTGCTGGATCGCATCCTTCTCCTTGAAGGGTACGAAGCCGAGGGCATTCCATTTTTCGGTGAAATCCTTGAAGGCGGTATCGTTGGCCTCATCGTCATCCTCAACGGGGACATATGCATTGATCTCCTCGATGAGCTTCCTCTTGGCCTTGAGGTTGCCATAGTAATCGTTCTTTTCCGGCTTGGCCTGGGCGTCACGGGCTCCGAAGAACTCGTCGCATGCGGCACGGAACCTCTTCCACAGGGCCTCGGATTTCTTGCGCGGCACGGCGCCTATCTCCTTCCACTGCTTCTGGAGGTTGATGAACTGCTCGGCAGCCTTTTTCCACTCTGTGCTGGACTTGAGGGCCTCAGCCTGTTCGATCAGGGCCATCTTCTTGTCGTAGTTCTCGTCCATCACGCTCTTGTACTCGGAATAAAAAGCCCTCTTGCGCTCGAAGAACTTGTCGCATGCAGCGCGGAACCTGTCGTAAATCTTCTGGTTTTCCTTCTTTGAGGCGAAACCGATGGTCCTCCACTGTTTCTGTATCTCCTCTATCTGCTTGGTGCAGGAATTCCACTCATTGGAGCCCTTGATCTCCTGCTCGGCTATGGCCTCGACCTGGGCACAGAGCCCGGACTTGGCTGCAAGGTTCTCGTTCTGCTTGGCCTTCTGCTCCTCGAAGTGGGCCTGATATTTCTTGTTGATGACGGAAGTGGCCGCCCTGAAACGGTCCCAGATAGAGTCACGCAGTTCCTTGGCAACAGGGCCGTATTCCTTCCACTGCTCGTGGAGTTTCTGAAGTTCGGCAAAAGCCTCGATCACATTCGGGTTCTCGGAAAGCTTCTCGGCCATCTCGCAGAATTTCTCCTTGGCTTCCAGGTTCTTCCTGAAATCCAGGTCCCTCAGCTCATGATTGATCTTGACCTTGTCATAGAACTTCTCGACCAGGAACTGGTAGGAAGAGTTGACATCACGGAAATTCTGGATCGGTACCTGTCCGATAGACCTCCAGCGGTCCTGGATGGAACGGAACTCGGGGAAAGATGCGCTGACATCCTCCTGGCTCTCGACCAGTGCCCTCAGGTCGTCGATGACAGCCTGCTTGAGGACGAGGTTCTCAGCCTTCTGCTGCTCGCTCTCGCGGTTCAGTTCGGAGCGTTCCTTCCTGTATTCGGCGTAAAGTGACTTGAATCCATTCTCGAGAGCCTCGAAAGGATTGACTTTCTCCGGAGCTTCGTCTGCGGGCGCCTCTTCGACTTCGATCTCGGCATATTCCTTTGACGAAGGCTCGTCAACCTTCTCTCCATAACCGGCTTCAGCTTTCTCCTTGGAAAGCTTCCTGTAAAAAGCGGACTTGATGGCATCGGCTTCCTTGGAGTTCTTGACCCTCTCGACGTCACTCATGAACTCCTTGAACAGTTCGATGAGCTCGGCAAGGGATTTCTCCGCCAGGTTCAACGGCTTTGACGCCTTCTCCTCAGCTTGTTCTACGGTTTCTTCTTCTACAGGCTCGACGGCCACCGGTCCGTCCTGGACGGCCGGTTCTTGTGCTACGGGTTCTGCGGCAACCGGCTGCTCAGGCGATGTCTCGAAAACGTTATCGAGGCTTTCTTCCTGCTGCCCCAGGACTTCGGGATTCAATTCTTCACTCATTGCAGTGTTCTTTAAGTAATACTGCGCATTAATTGCGCATATGAATTGCAAATATATCAAATTATTGCGATAAATCATGTATTTTTGCACAACAAAGATTCTTTTCAAAGTCCAATATGCGCATAGATATCCTTACAGTCGTTCCCGAGCTTCTCGATTCTCCCCTCTCATATTCCATAGTCGGACGTGCACGCAAGAAAGGACTTGTAGAAATACACGTCCACAACATCCGGAAATACGGCATAGGCCCGCGCCAGACCGTGGATGACTATTGCTACGGAGGCGATGCGGGCATGGTAATGATGGCGGAGCCGGTGTTCAGGATGGCGGAGGAGCTCACCTCGCAAAGGACATATGATGAGATCATCTACATGTCCCCGGACGGTGAAAGGCTCAGCCAGGGCATAGCGAACGAATTGTCGCTCAAAGAGAACATCATCATCCTCTGCGGCCACTACAAAGGCATAGACCAGCGTATCCGCGAGCACCTGGTCACGAGGGAGATTTCCGTAGGAGATTACGTAGTAAGCGGCGGGGAGATCCCGGCCGCACTGCTTGCTGATTCCATCGTAAGGTTGATTCCCGGCGCCCTCACTGACGAGACTTCAGCCCTGAGCGACTCATTCCAGGACGGTCTCCTCTCGGCTCCCGTTTACACCAGGCCGGCCGAATTCAACGGCTGGCGGGTCCCCGACGTGCTGCTCAGCGGAAACCCCAAGCTCATACGCGATTGGCAGGACGCGCAGGCACTGGAAAGGACCAAACTTTTGAGGCCAGAATTACTTGAAAATACAAGTAACTACAAATCAAATAAATAGCCTCAAACTAGAAAAGAAAAAACGCAATTAAACATTTTAAGTCTTGACTGGTTGGAAGAATATGTCGAAATTCGTATCCGGTGAATGAAAAACGATACAATTTTTTCCGTTCAACCGTAGACACACTCTTGCTAACCAACATCATTTGACCTTTTTAAGGTAATACACTACTAACTAACATATGTGCCCCGCTGAGAAGCGGGGCACATCCATTTTCAGAAGACGCAGGGATCAGAAGGAGTAGGAGACCTTGAACATGAAGTTGACCGGTGCCTGGGGATAGACCCCGATCCCGCTCTCTATCTCATCCTTTGCAGCTCCGGCAAGACAGTCTTCCCAGCGCCATCCATATGCCCAGTATTTCCTGTTGAGCATATTCCCGACATATGCAGACAGGGTCATCATCCCCTTCCATATGCTGAAGCTCTGGCTCGCCCCTGCATTCATCACGAACCATGACGGGATCTCCATCGATGAGCGGGAGGTGTTGTCTATGTACTGACGGCCTACGTATTTGCCATCGACATTCAGTTCGAAAGTCTTGAAGGATGATGATGCACGGAACCAAGGCTTGACGCCCGCGCGCATCATGCCGGTTACGGACGGCGAAAGGAGCATGGTGGTCCTACCCCAGTTGAAGGCTTCGGTGTCACCTGTGTAATTCCATTCATCGTCCACTACGGCAACATATGACGTGTAATCCTTGATCCTGTTGTCGCTGAGGGTCACGTTGGCGTCGAGTCTCAGCCAGCCGGCGGGGCGCCATGCACCGGAGAGTTCCACTCCCCTTCTCCATGCCCTGTCCACGTTTTCCTTGATGGCATAGCCTGAGGAGCTCAGGCGTCCGGTCTCCAGGAGCATGTTCCAGTACTCCATCAAGTAGATATTCGCTGACACTGAGAAGTTTCCGGACATATAGGAATAGCCGATCTCAGTATCCACCATGGTCTCAGGCTTGATCGGGGACACCGTTCCCTTGATATTCTCCTTGATATCACTCCTTCCGGGCTCGCGGTTACCGACAGAGACAGAGCCGTAGATTTTCTGTCCGTCCGCAAACACATATGTAAGTCCTGCGCGGGGATTAAGGAATGTCCATGTCTCATTGTAACGGAGCTTGTCCACTCCCCCGTATTCATGGAAGTCATCATCCCTTCCGTCCATGTCAAGGTGCACCAGGCGGAGCTGCAGGTCGCTGAAAGCAGTCAGCCTGTCGGTAATGCTGTATTCGGTCCTTGCGAAGAGGTCTGCCTCTTTCTTGTCGGCGTCATTGAAATACCATGCATATGCCGAATTCATCGATGAATAATCATAGTTGTCCCCAAGAAGCTTTGCCCAGAGGAATTCTCCCCAGTGGTCACCGTGATAGAAGGAGAAGTTGGCTCCAGCTGTCAGGTTGATCCTGTCCCTGCGGTATTTGAGGTCGGAATTGAGGACCCAGTAGTTGTTCCCCATCTTTTTGCGGTAGATCACATCACTACGCGAGTCTGAGGAAAAATCGAATCCATAATTCTTGAGCTTCTTGTCCTCCTTGTAATACTCGTCATATCCGTCCCCGCGGGTGTAATCCAGGGTACTCGTCCAGGACAACTCATCGGAAAACCTGTGGGTGTAGTTCAACTGGAAGTGATTCTGCACATAATTGTCCGTCTGGTTGTCATAATAGCAGACATTGCCTGCTTCGTCATGGTATTCTCCGGCCCCATTATAGCGACGGTCCACTTTGTACATCTCATAATCGATTCCGTCCCAGGTTATTCCGCTGCGCTGATCACCCATGAGCCATGTCAATTTGAGGGAATTGCTTCCCCTCATCCAGCCGACGGTGGCCAGGGCCGACTGGGACCTGACGAAAGCATTGCGGATGTAGCCGTCGGTAGAGTTCCTGGAATAGACGAAATTGGCATAGAATCCCGACCGCGTGATGCCCGTTCCGGCGGACACGACGGCGGACAACGTATTCCATGATCCATATGAAAAGGACGCCCTGGCAGAGGGGTTTACCCCTGCTGTTTCCGTACTCATGTTGATGCTCGCGCCAAAGGCGCCGGCCCCGTTGGCCGTGGTCCCGAGTCCCCTCTGTACCTGGACGGAGCTGATGATGCTGGACAGCGAGGGGATATTCACCCAGAACACTTCCTGCGACTCCTGGTCGTTCAGGGTGATGCCATTGAGAGTTACGTTGATCTGGGAACCTTTTGTCCCCCTGATGGTTATGGCTGAATTGCCAAGACCGGTCCCGCCTTCATTGTAGGTAACTACCGAAGGCTGGAAAGACAGGAGCTCCGGAAGTGATTTCATTGGGTTGGAAGACTTGAGTTCTTCCCCCCAGACCATAGTGTAGGCAACAGGAGTCCTGCTGCCTGCTCTGGAAGAGGACACGACAACTGAGTCCAGCCTCTCCTGCTTCTCCGTCTGTGCCACTGCATCAAACGGAACCAAGGCGCAAAGCGCCGGTACGAAAAAAAGAAAACCTCGCATAATTAAATAATTTATGCAAGGGGTGCGCACATTATGCGCCTGTTGAGATCAGCCTTCCCTACGTCGGTATCAACCGAATCAGGTTCATGGGTATGTTCTCAATCGGATTGCCGAAGCATCCGATACCCCCGCTTGTTATTTTTCAATCAATTCTATTTCGTATAGTCTTCTCCAGTTTTTTCCGGTCAGGTAAACCTTCCCTTCGCGGCTCTCATATGCAATCCCGTTAAGGACATCGGTTTCAGCATCCCGCAACTTCCTGGGAAGCAGTCCGCGGCAATCCACCGTAGCTTCCACCCTTCCGTCCGAAGGATTGATTATCACTATCATGTCAGTCATATAGACGTTCGCCCACACCTTCCCGTCAATCCACTCCAGCTCATTCAGATTGTTCACGGGCCTGCCGTCAAGCTTCACGGTAACCTTCCTGGTGACTGACAGGTCCTTGTCCATGAAGTACAGCAGTGATGATCCGTCGCTGGCAATCAGGCTTTTCCCATCTGTGGTAAGCCCCCAGCCCTCACGGGGATATGACACCGTCCTCACGTACTCCAGCGTTGAGGCATCATAGATGAATGCCACACGGTTGGTCCAAGTCAGGATATAGAGGCTTCCGTCAAGCATGACAGAGCCTTCAATGAAGTACTTCTTGTTGAAATCCAGTCGTTTGAGAGGCTTGCCGGTCTCCATGTCAACTTTCCTGAAGGTAGAGCTGCCCCACTGCCCCGTACTCTCGTACATCTGGCCTCCGTCGAAGAAGAGGCCCTGGGTGTAGGATGTATTGTCATGCTCATATTCTTTCACCACCTTGACGCGGTACTCTTTCACCTTCCCGCTGCATGAGACAGGCAGGACGAGGAGCGCCAGGAGGAACGGCAGGACAATATGACGGAATGATTCCATATGCTTTACAAAGATAGTCCAAAAAAAAGGGATGACCAAATAGTTCTGGTCATCCCCCTGGAGAAATGGAGGGCGCATAAGCCGGTTTCTGTTATTATATCCGCCATTTATCTGACGCAGCCTACCCCCTGGCATCGGGCGGGCAGCC
>CADCQP010000097.1 GCA_902803535.1 uncultured Bacteroidia bacterium
GGTGGAATATTACAAGGACTTCAAGGCCCGGATGTCCACCAAGATGGTAGGGGAGTCGCTGGAGGTGCATTGCCGCAATGAATTCGAGCGCATACGTCCCCTCTTCCCGAACGCATATTTTGAAAAGGACAATGAGGTCGTAGAGGGCACCAAAGGCGATTTCATCTTCAGGGACAGCGAAGATGGGACCGAGTATGTCTCAATCCTGTTCGAGATGAAGAATGAGAATGACGCGACGGCTGCGAAACACCGCAATGAGGATTTCCTTGCCAAGATGGATTCCGACCGCAACAAGAAAGGATGTGAATTCGCGGTGCTGGTGTCCTTGCTGGAGCCGGACAGCGAACTTTACAATGGCGGTATCGTGGATGTGTCACACAGGTATCCGAAGATGTACGTTATCCGCCCGCAGTTCTTTATCCCTATGATTACCCTTTTGTGCCAGACGTCGAAAAAGAGTCTCGAGTACAAGAAGGCGCTTGCAATTGCCAGGAGCCAGTCTGTCGATGTGACGAATTTCGAGCAGAGGCTGATGGATTTCAAGGACGGATTCAGCCGTAATTACCGCCTCGCCACCGAGAAGTTCTCAAATGCCATCGAGGAGATTGACAAGTCCATAGCGCATCTTCAGAAGATAAAGGACAACCTTCTCAGCTCCGGAAACAATCTCCGCCTCGCAAACAACAAGGCGGAGGAATTGACTATCAAGAGACTGACTCGCGGGAATCCGACTATGCAGCAGAAATTCGAGGAGGCCCGGGATGCTGTCCGCAACTCCGGGATCGGGGATATAGACTGACCTGCCCCTCTATTTCAGGTATTTCATCTCGAACAGGCCGTCCTGGCTCTGGACGAGGAATTTCTTCCCTTTGTACCAGGCGATGTCCTCAAGCTCGCCGGTTGTACCGACGCTCATGTCAAGGACGTCTATAGCCTTCTTCGAGGCCAGGTCCCATATGAAGAGATAGCTCGGATATTTTTCGTTCCCGACTCCTGTAGGCATGAGCAACCGGCCCTTTCCGATGCAGAGGCCCTGTCCGATAGTGGCGAACTTGAGCCCGTGGTCCTCAAGGACATAATTCTCGAGCAGATCATCATTGGTGAGGGTGACAAGTCCGTTGGCATCGGAGTCTGAGAGTTTCGGAAGACGGAACTTGACTATGCGGTGCCGGTTGTTTTCAATGTCCTTGTCTTCAGTGGTGTTGCCGTAGCCATAGAGCATTCCGTTCTTACGGTCGATTACCCACTGGAGGGCGTATCCGAAGAGTTTTTGGGTGTCGTCGAAAAAGATGGTCTGGACCAGAGTAGAACCCTTCAGGTCCGGATTGATCCGGAAGACGAAAAGGACGTCCTTACGGCCCTTGTAGGGGCTGCGGTGGCACTGGCTGACGTACAGGAGAGGCATCGGGTCCTTCTTGTCGAATTTCTGTGTCCCGAAAGTAGCAACGTTGGAATGATTGACGGGATCCTTGACTGCCAGGTCGAAACCGGAAAGTTTTTCCATCCCGTTTTTACCATCGTATTTCCATATGGTCGCGATGCCGCTGTGCTGGAGGCTTACTACATAATCCTTGTAGCAGTCCATTCCCTGATAATTGTGTTTCTCGTATTTCATTATCAGCCGGTTCTCGAAGGTGTCCTTGGATAGCGGGCGGGATACGAAACTCTGTGCTGAAAGGCTCAGGGCAGGGATGAGCAATGCGATAGACAAAAAGATACGTTTCATTCTGATATGATTATTTTAGTTTTTGCTATGACGGGAGCAGGAACGCTAAGAGAGTCCACACCTGATTCCAGAAGGGGCTTGACGGCTTGTTCGTCCGCAGCCATTTCTCCGCATACGCATACTGGAATACCGCTCTCCCTGGCTGCCTTGGCAGTAATGGAGACGGCGCGGAGAACGGCTGGGTTCATATGATCGTAAAGCTCTGATATGGCGTTGTTTCCGCGGTCTGCGGCAAGTATGTACTGGGTGAGGTCATTGGTGCCCAGGCTGAAGAAGTCAGCTTCTTTGGAGAATTCATCTGCCATCAGGACCGCAGCGGGGGTTTCCACCATTATCCCGACAGGGATTGCTTTGTCATATGCAATGTTCTCGCGGCCCAGTTCATTCATGCACTGGGAAATGATGCTGCGCGCCTGCCGTATCTCATCCAATGTAGCGATCATCGGGAGAAGGATCCGAACCGGGCCGTGGGCGGAAGCCCTTAGTATCGCCCGGACCTGGGGTTTGAAGATTTCCGGGCGGGCGAGTGAGATGCGGATTGCCCTGAACCCCAGGAATGGATTCTCTTCGCGTGGCAGGCCGAGGCAGGGGAGAGCCTTGTCTCCTCCTATGTCCAGGGTCCTGATAGTGACGGGTTTGCCATTGCATATGAGGACGGCGTCCCTGTAAGCCTCATATTGTTTTTCCTCGCTTGGAAGGCTCTCGTCCTGCATGAAGAGGAATTCGCTCCGGAAGAGTCCTATGCCGTCCGCACCGCCTTCCATGGCCTTCCGGACATCTCCGATTGAGCCGGCGTTGGCATATACCATGATTGTTTTTCCGTCGCGGGTGACTGCGGTCTTGAAAGCCCGGGCTGATGTTTCTGCTCCACGCGCCATTTCTTTTGCAAGGAGTTTGTCGAATTCTGCTTCCGTATTTTCGTCCGGATTCACCGTCAGGGTGCCGTCCAGGGCGTTGACCAGGAGCAGGTCTCCATCATTGATCCTCTCGAGAGGGATGCCCATCAGCACGGGGATTCCGTAGCTGCGGGCAATGATCGCGGCATGGCTGGTGATGCTGCCGAGCCTGGTAACTATTGCTCCCAGGCTGCTGAAATCGATCTTTCCTGCATCGGACGGAAGGATTTCTTCGGCTACGAGTACTGAACCCTGCGGGATGGGAGAAGGCACGTTTCCGGCCTTTTCCGTCAATGCGCTGAGGAGCTGTCCGCATATGTCACGGACATCATCTTTCCTGGCCCGGAGATACTCGTCATCTATGGCATCGAACATCGCCTGGAGCTCTTCGCCGGCCTCTGTTACGGCTTGCAGGGCGCTTTGGCCGCCGGAAAGGATCTTGTCCTGGATCCCGTCATGTAGCATAGGGTCCTCAAGCATCTCAAGATGGGCAGACAGTATTTCCCGGAGGGATTCTCCAGCCTTTGCGGCAGCTTCTCCTATGTCATTCCGGACTCTGTCGAAGGCTTTTCCGAGACGCTCCATCTCTTCCTCGGGACTGCCTTGAGGGGCCTCCTGACTATGGACACAGCCTTTCTTAAGGAAAAGAGCTTTCCCCTTTGCAAGGCCTTTGACATATGTCCGGGTAGAGAGGATAGTCATTCTGTTACGGAGCGGATTGATTCGATAATTGCCTTAACTGCTTCCTCTTCCTGCGGACCGTCTGCGGATACTTTTACTTCCGTCCCTTTCTTGAGCCCGAGTGACAGGATTGA
>CADCQP010000098.1 GCA_902803535.1 uncultured Bacteroidia bacterium
AAGAAGGGCGTGCTGGATGAATGCGGCGTCGAGATCCTCGGTACCTCTTTCCAGGGCATCGAGAAAGCTGAGGACCGCGAACTCTTCAAGGAGCTGTGCCTGTCCATAGATGAGCCCGTAATCCCGTCCGAGATAACTTACAGCATCGAAGAAGCCGTCGAGGCGGCGAAGAGGATAGGTTATCCTGTCATCCTCCGTCCCGCCTTCACCCTCGGAGGCACCGGCGGCGGCTTCGCATATAACGAAGAGGAACTGCGCGATGGAATGAGGAACGCCCTTGCCCTTTCTCCTGTAGGTGAAGTACTTGTGGAAAAGAGCATCAAGGGCTACAAGGAAATCGAGTTCGAAGTGATGAGGGACCACAATGACACCGCCATAGCCATATGCTCTATGGAGAACGTGGACCCGGTAGGCGTCCACACCGGAGACTCGATGGTGGTCGCGCCTGCCCAGACCCTGACCGACAAGGAGTACCAGATGCTCCGCGACAGCGCCCTCAAGCTGATCCGCGCCCTCGGGATCGAAGGCGGCTGCAATGTCCAGTTCGCCCTTGACCCCCTGTCATTCAAGTATTACATCATCGAGGTCAATCCCCGCGTGTCCCGTTCTTCGGCCCTTGCTTCCAAGGCAAGCGGTTTCCCGATTGCCCGCGTGACTGCCAAGATCGCCGTGGGCCTTACCCTTGACGAGATCACCATAGCCGGCGCTCCGGCCTGCTGCGAACCTGCCATCGACTATGTAGTCACCAAGGTGGCGCGTTTCCCGTTCGACAAGTTCAGCGAGGCTTCCAATGAGCTCGGAACCCAGATGAAGGCCACCGGAGAGGTGATGTCGATAGGACGCACCCTGGAGGAGAGCATGCTCAAGGCCATGCGTTCCCTGGAGTCCGGCTGCTGCCATCTCCACAACAAGAAATTCGATGACTGGACCGAAGATGCCCTCCTGGAATACATATGCACTCCGACGGATGACCGCTATTACGCCATTGCGCAGCTCCTGCGCCTGCGTATCGACCTCTCCCGGATCTATGACCGCACCAAGATCGACTGGCTCTTCCTGGAGAAGATCTACAACATAGTCCGGATGGAACGCCGCGTGAAGGCCGCTCCGGGCGATGTCGAGGTCCTGAGGGAGGCCAAGAGGATGGGCTTCGGCGACAAGTTCATAGGACAGCTCTGGGGCCGCAGCGAGGCTGACATTACGCGCCTGCGTTTCTCCGAAGGTATCCTTCCGGTTTACAAGATGATCGATTCCTGCTCGGCGGAGCACGACACATATGTCCCGTATTTCTACTCTACATATGAGCAGGAGAATGAGTCGGTCCGCAGCGACAGGAAGAAGATAATAGTGCTGGGCTCAGGTCCTATCCGTATCGGCCAGGGTGTCGAGTTCGACTATTCCACCGTGCATGCCATATGGGCTATCCGCGAGGCCGGTTATGAGGCCATCATTATCAATAACAATCCTGAGACGGTATCCACCGACTACACCGTTTCCGACAAGCTCTATTTCGAGCCCCTTACGGTTGAGGACGTGATGAATGTCATCCATCTGGAAAAACCTGATGGAATTATAGTTACACTCGGAGGACAGACAGCCATCAACCTTGCCGGGCCGCTGTCCGAGTTCGACGTCCCGCTGATCGGTACAGGCCTGCAGGCCATCGACAATGCGGAGGACCGCAAGCTCTTCGAGCAGATAATGCGCAAGACCGGCATCCGCCAGCCCAAGGGCCATGCCGTCACCAATGTCGAAGACGGTGTCAAGGCGGCCGAGGACATAGGCTATCCGGTCCTGGTCCGTCCGAGCTTCGTGCTCGGAGGGCGCGCCATGATGATAGTCGGCAATGAGGACACTCTGCGCTACTACCTCCACAACGCCGTGGAGATCAATGAGAACTCTCCGGTGCTCGTGGACAAGTACATCATGGGAAAGGAGACCGAGGTCGATGCCATATGTGATGGTGAGGATGTCTTCATCCCCGGCATCATGGAGCACGTGGAGCGTACCGGAATCCATTCGGGCGACAGTATCAGCGTGTATCCGTCCTTCAGCCTCAGCCAGAAGGTAAAGCAGGAGATAATCGAAGACACCGTGAAGTTCGGAAAAGCCATAGGCATCGTCGGACTCTACAACATCCAGTTCATCGTTGACGCCAATGACGATGTGTACGTGATAGAGGTGAATCCCCGCAGCTCGCGTACCGTGCCTTTCATCTCCAAGAGCACCGGCATCCCGATGGCGAAGATCGCTACCCGTGTGATGCTTGGGCACTCCCTGAAGGAGCAGGGCATCAACGAGGTCTATTTCCCGGAGCGGAAGAGGCATTTCGTTAAGACCCCGGCCTTCTCATTCGGCAAGATCAAGGGGATCGACACCTATCTTTCTCCGGAGATGAAGTCTACCGGCGAGGCCATCGGTTACGACAATTCCCTGAACCGGGCCCTGTACAAGTCCCTGCAGGCTTCCGGAATGGATATCAAGTCTTACGGGACCATTTTCGCCACCATCGCCGACAAGGACAAGGAGGAGGCCCTCCCGCTGATACGCCGCTTCTACAACCTCGGCTTCAACATTGAAGCTACCAAGGGGACGGCGAAGTTCCTCAAGGAGCATGGCATACGTACCAAGACGCTCAAGAAGCTCCGCGAGGGCAGTGACGAAATCTACCAGGCTATCCGCAAGGGACATGTCAAGTACGTGATCAACACTATTGACCTGAACCAGAAGTCCAGCCATCTTGACGGCTACGGGATCCGCCGATGCGCCGTTGAGAACAATGTGACCATCTTTACGGCCCTTGAGACCGTGAGGGTGCTCCTGGATGTCCTGGAGGAGATCACCCTTGGCATTTCCACCATTGACGAAGAGTACAAATAGCGTTATTCGCATACGAAAGGTCAGGATGAAAAAGGAACAATACAGAATAGTCCGGAATAAACGGATCGCTCCGGGGACCTTCGAGCTGGTGCTGGAAGGGAACGGGAATGTGGACGGTGAGTTCGTCCATATTGCGATTCCGGGTTTCTACCTGCGCCGGCCGCTGTCCATATGCGACAAGGGGCCAGGCAGCCTGACGATTGTCTATAAGGTTGTCGGGAAGGGAACCAAGGTCCTGTCTGAAATGACGGAAGGCACTGTACTGGAAATCCTTACTGGCCTGGGCCGCGGATTCGACCCGGATGCCTGCCGTGGTGAGGCCCTGCTTGTCGGAGGCGGGCTGGGTGTGCCGCCGCTGTACCTTCTGGCAAAGGAACTGAAGGCCCGGGGGAAAAAGGTGACTGCGGTGCTGGGCTTCAACAAGGCCGAAGAACTCATCCTTGTCCCGCAGTTCGAAAGCATATGCGACGCCGTGACGGTTTCCACCGTGGACGGATCCGTCGGCGTGAAGGGCTTCGTCACGGATGCCATCGCCGGGATGGACCGGTCATATGATTATTTCTACACTTGCGGGCCGATGGTTATGATGAAGGCGGTCTGCCGGATGGTTGAGTGCCCGGGCGAGGCCAGCCTCGAGGAGAGGATGGGCTGCGGTGCGGGCTTCTGCTACGGATGCAGCATAGAGACGAAAAACGGGCCCAGGCGCGTCTGTAAGGACGGTCCTGTGTTCAAGAAGGAGGAACTGTCATGGTAAAGGACCTTTCTGTCGACCTGTGCGGGGTGCACCTGAAAAACCCCGTCATCCCGGCCAGCGGAACCTTCGGTTTCGGGCTGGAACTCTCGGATGCCTTCGACTTGAACCTGCTCGGGGGCATATCCCTGAAAGGGACGACCCGCGAGGCCCGCTACGGCAATCCCACTCCGCGCATCGCCGAATGCGAAGGCGGAATGATCAACTCCGTCGGCCTTCAGAATCCCGGCATAGATGTGCTTGTGGATGAGAAGGTTCCTGCACTGCGTCGTGTGTACGGCGGTTGTGTCATCGCCAACATCAGCGGCTTTTCATTGGATGAATATCGGGAATGCTGCGAGAAGGCGGATGCCTGTAAGGGCATAGATATCATCGAAGTGAACATATCCTGTCCCAACGTCCATAACGGCGGGATGGCCTTCGGTACCTCGGCGGATTCTGCGGCTGGGGTGACCGCGGCAGTGAAGTCAGTGTGCCGGAAACCTGTCTTCATAAAGCTCAGTCCCAACGTGACTGACATAGTTTCGATCGCCCGTGCCTGCGAGGATGCAGGGGCTGACGGCCTGTCCCTGGTGAATACCTTCCTGGGGATGCGGATTGACATCGCACGTCGCCGTCCTGTGATAGCCAACAAGATGGGCGGGTTCTCGGGGAAGGCTGTCTTCCCGGTGGCCCTGAGGATGGTGTACCAGGTGGCCCATGCATGCCGGATCCCGGTGATGGGCTGCGGCGGGGTGGCATCAGCCAGTGACGTGATCGAGATGATGATGGCCGGGGCCACGGCGGTGCAGGTCGGCGCCGAGAACCTCCGCAACCCATATGCCTGCCCTGAAATCGCCGAAGCCCTTCCTCATTTGATGGAAGAGTTGGGAATCAACAGTTTAAAAGAAATAATAGGAACCGTATGAACAGAGACGTTATCATAGCCTGCGACTTTCCCGGCCGCGAAGCCACGCTTTCATTCCTGGACCTTTTCCCCGACGGGCGCAAGCCTTTCGTGAAGATCGGGATGGAGCTTTTCTATGCGGAGGGCCCCTCCATCGTCCGTGAGATTAAGTCACGCGGACACAGG
Organism: uncultured Bacteroidia bacterium; assembly: GCA_902803535.1. Taxonomy (GTDB): domain Bacteria; phylum Bacteroidota; class Bacteroidia; order Bacteroidales; family UBA932; genus Cryptobacteroides. Next base: position 4,704 of record CADCQP010000098.1, read on the forward strand.
ATCTTCCTGGATCTCAAGCTCCATGACATCCCTAATACAGTCAAGAAAGCGATGAAGGTGCTGTCGGCCCTGGACGTGGACATGGTCAATGTCCATGCTGCAGGGACGATCGGAATGATGAAGGCAGCCCTCGAGGGGCTTACGAGGCCGGACGGGACCCGTCCGCTGCTGATAGCCGTGACCCAGCTTACCTCCACTTCCGCCGAGATGATCCATGACGAGCTCCTCATCGGTGCCGGAATGAATGAAACCATAGTGAAATATGCCTCCAATGCCCGTGCAGCCGGTCTTGACGGCGTGGTGTGCTCGCCTTTGGAGGCGGGCATGGTGAAGGAGGCCTGCGGGAAGGATTTCCTTACCGTAACTCCCGGGATACGTTTTGCCGATGCCGCCGCGGACGACCAGGTCCGTATCACTACTCCTGCCCGTGCGCGGGAGATCGGCTCCGACCTGATAGTAGTCGGACGTCCCATTACCGCCGCTCCGGATCCGGTTGCGGCATATGAAAAGTGCCTGAAAGAATTTATCTGATATGGAAAGACAGATTGCATCCTCACTCCTTTCAATCGGAGCCGTGTTCCTGCGGCCCGAAGAGCCCTTTACCTGGGCCAGCGGCATCAAAAGCCCTATCTATTGTGACAACAGGCTGACCCTTTCTGCCCCCAGGGTAAGGGAGCAGGTGGAAAGCGGGCTGGCAACCCTGGTGAAAAAGTACTATCCTTCCTGCGAGATGCTGATGGGTACTTCCACCGCCGGCATCGCGCACGCCGCAATCACGGCGACCATCCTGGACCTCCCGATGGGATACGTCCGCGGGGAAGCCAAGTCTCACGGCAGGACTAACCGGATTGAAGGGAAGATGGATCCTGGAACTAAAGTAGTTGTCATAGAGGATCTTATCTCTACCGGAGGAAGTGCGATCGATGTGGTGGAGGCCCTCCGGGAGGCCGGAGCCGATGTACTTGGCATAGTCAGCATCTTCACATATGGGATGAAACGAGGACTGGAGCGCCTCGCGGCCGCTTCGGTGGAGAACCATTCCCTGTGCAACCTGGATGTGCTGGTGGATGTCGCTGAGCAGGAAGGCCGTATCGGCCCGGGGTGGAGGGAGAGGATCCTCGCCTTCCGCGACAACCCTTCGGACGAAAGCTGGATTGGAAAATAAAAACACCCGAATATGAAGCATCTTATCGACCCGACCGATCTTACCAAGCAGGAGATTGACGAAATCATTTCACTGGCCCAGGACATCATCGCCCACCGTGAACGCTATCAGGGAAGCATGTCCCACCGTAAACTGGCCACACTGTTCTACGAACCCAGCACCCGTACGAGGCTGAGCTTTACTTCAGCCATGATGGAACTCGGGGGCAACGTCCTCGGTTTCTCCGATGCCAACAGCAGTTCTGTCAGCAAGGGAGAGACGGTCCAGGACACTGTGCGCGTAGTCGGATGTTTCGCGGACGTCATCGCAATGCGCCATCACATCGAGGGAGCGCAGCTGTACGCTTCCGAGGTGTCCAGGGTGCCGATAATCAATGCCGGGGACGGTTCCCACAGCCATCCGACCCAGACCCTTACGGACCTGCTGACCATACAGAGGGAACTCGGTCACATCGACGGGATTACGATCGGTTTCTGCGGCGACCTCCGCTTCGGAAGGACGGTGCATTCCCTCATCAAGGCCCTTTCCCGCTACAAGGACATCAAGGTGGTGCTGATCGCCCCGCCGGAGCTGAAGCTTCCCGATTACATCAAGCATGACGTGTGTGAGCGCACCGGAATCCCTTACCGCGAGGTAGAAACAATGGAGGAGGTGATGCCTGAACTGGACGTGTTGTACATGACCCGCGTGCAGAAAGAGCGTTTCCTGGACGAGGATGAATTCGACCGCGTCAAGGACAGCTTCGTGCTGGATGCCGCCAGGATGTTGCTTGCGAAGGAAAAGATGGCGGTACTTCATCCGCTTCCGCGTGTGAATGAGATACTTACGGAGGTGGATAACGATCCGCGTGCCGCCTATTTCCGCCAGGTGGAGAACGGTAAGTTCGTGCGTGAGGCGCTTATCGTAAAGCTTCTGGAATGGAAGGATGATCCGCAGCACGGGATGCCTGCAGAGGAGGAACCGGTAATCGACCCGACCGTCCGTTGCACGAACCGTAAATGCATATGCAATAATGAGCATGCTCCCCATAAGTTCCGTCGCACCGACACCGGCGCGCTCCGTTGCTGGTACTGCGACTCCAAGGTCCGGTAATTTACTTAAACACTAAACATATGAAAAAGATCCTCATGGCTTTATGCCTTTTCGCGGCCATTTCCTGCGCCCCGAAGGAAGAAACTATGAAGCAGCTGTCCGACCGCGTCTTCGCCCTCGCTAAGACCCAGGCCGTACTTCTTGACAGCCAGTTGACCGATACTACGGTTGCGAGGACCCTCACATCCCCTGACGGAGAACTCGTCACTTCTCCCATTACATGGTGGTGCAGCGGCTTTTTCCCCGGAACCCTCTGGCAGATATATGAATATTCCGGTGACAAGGAAGCCGAGGCCCTTGCCCGCAAGAACACCCTCAAGCTTTCCACACTGTTGGAGAAGCACACCGACCATGACATCGGTTTCCAGCTGATGTGCAGTTACGGCAATGCCTACCGTCTTACCAAGGAGGAGCAGTGGATTCCCACCCTCCTTGCCGGCGCGGAGCGCCTTGCAGGGCGTTTCAACCCCGTGACGGGGGTTACCCGCAGCTGGGATCCCAGCCCGTGGTCAGCCCGCTGGGCCTATCCCGTCATCATCGACAACATGATGAACCTGGAACTGCTGACTACAGCGGCCAGATTCCCCGGCGGCAATCCTCAGTGGGTAAAGATCGCCGAGACCCATGCCCAGACTACCATGAAGAACCATTTCCGCGAGGACTACAGCACCTGGCATGTGCTTGACTATGATCCTGAGACCGGCGAAGTGCGTAAAAAGCAGACCGGGCAGGGCCTGGCCGATGATTCTATGTGGGCCCGCGGTGAGGCCTGGGCCCTCTACGGATATGCGATGATGGCACTCCAGACCAAGAACCCCATTTACAGGGTACAGGCGGAGCATATCGCAGACCTGCTTGTGGAGCGGCTACCTGAGGACAGTGTCCCGTACTGGGATTTCGATGCACCAGGAGAATACAGGGATGCTTCGGCTGCGGCCATCATGGCCGGCGGCTTCCTGAAGCTCTACTCGATGGACAATCGTAAAGTCTATCTGGAGACGGCCGTCAAGCAGCTGCGTGCCCTTGCAAGCCCGGAATACCTCGCCGAGGCCGGGACGAACGGCGGCTTCCTGATCAAGCATTGCGTGGGGAACAAGCCCGGCAATTCTGAGATCGATGTCCCGCTCAGCTATGCGGACTATTATTTCCTGGAGGCGCTGAACCTGTACCGCGGTATCGCCGGTCCGATGAAATAAACTATATTTTGATCCATGTTTCCAGGTAAAAGATTTCTCTGCATAATCATTTCTGCCATATGCATTTGCAGTGCATATGCGCAGGAGTACCAGCCATATTTCACCACCGAGGAGCTGCCGGACCTTATCGCCTGCCTTCCGGCTCCTCCGGCGAAGGGAACGGCCGCATTCAGATATGATGTCAAGCGGTACAAGTGGGGCAAGGCCCAAAGGAAGGATCCCGCCCGGGCCGCCATGGCCCGCAGGGATGCCGTCTGGAGTTACGAGGCCCTGCTGACCGAACTGAGCGTCCCGTTCGGGAAGGCGATTTCGCAATCAGCTACTCCCGAAATCTGGAAACTCCTTGTGACCAGCCTTTCTACGACAGACCAGATGAGGGTGGCTCCCAAAGCCTATTACCACAGGACAAGGCCTTTCGTCTATTTCAAGGAGGATGCTTTCATGGAGGACGATGCGCAGTTCAGCGGAGAGGGCAGCTATCCCTCCGGCCACACCATGCGCAGCTGGACTGCGGCGCTTATCCTGGCAGAAATCAATCCTGCTGCCGCCGCTTCCATCTACACCCGTGCCTGGGAGTGTGGCGTGAGCCGGGTCATATCCGGGGCCCACTGGCAGAGTGACATCGATGTGACCCGTCTGGCCGCCAGCATCGGTTATTCCCGTCTCCAGACCAGTCCGGCCTTCCGTGCCCAGATGGCTTTGGCCCGGGAAGAATTCAGCCGGCTGCCATAAGGACTGTCCCTTCAGGTTGGAGCACGCATTTTGCAGATTGCTGGCATATGCTAAAAAGTGTTTATCTTTGTAGGATATATGTGTATTGCCAGACATATGCATGCTGCGTTGCGTTGCGCTGTCTTCGTCCTGGTCCTGCTCAGCGGGGCCGGGTGCAAGAGTTTCCAGAAGCTCCTGCACGATGATGAGGCGGTTGCGCGGGTGGGCGATTACGTCCTTTACCGTGCCGAGGTCGAGGCTATGGTCCCGAACGGGATCCCCGCCGCCGACAGTGCCGTCCTTGCGCGGAGGTACATAGACACATGGGCTTCCGGCAAGGTCTTCCTCCTGAAGGCGGAGGAACAGCTTTCCAAGAGCGAGATGGATGTGACGAGGGAGATGGAGGACTACAGGGAGGCCCTGCTGAAGTTCCGTTATGAGCAGCATTACGTCAACACCCATCTGGATACCCTTGTCTCGGAGAATGAGGTAAGCGCCTATTATGATGCTCACAAGGAGGATTTCATCCTCCAGAGGCCTCTTGTGAAGGCGCGCTATGCCAATCTCCTTCCTGATTCTCCGGAGCTTGGCCGCATCCGGAGGATGTTTACCTCCGAGAAGCCTGAGGATATCTCCCTGGTGGACAGCCTTGCATCGGCTACGGCCATCAAGTACCTGGACCTTACTGGCATGTGGGTGGATGTCACTACTGTGTCCGGAGAGTTCGGAAAGGACTGGAAGGTCCTGATGGACAGCAGGAAGAACGGGGTCGTAGAGGAGAAAGACTCTCACGGGAACATATGCCTTGCCTTCATTCCTGAGGAAATACAGGCCGGAAAGCCCGCTCCCGTGGATTATTGCGAGTCACAGATACGCGACATCATCCTAAGTTCGAGAAAACACGACCTCGTGCGTACTTTGGAACGAGACTTGCTCATTGATGCATCTGCCAAGGGCAACTATGAAATCTTCGAAAATGAAAATAGCAGTGAATAAAGTTTTGGCGGCGTCCTGCCTCCTTTTTGCGTGCATTTCGGTGTCCGCACAGAAGTACAATGTGGTGGACAAGTCGATAGCCGTGGTGGGAAATGAACTGATCACTATCGGCAACCTGGAGCAGGAAGTCCAGATGATGAATGCCCAGAATCCGGGCCGTTCGTCGGGCAGGAACCAGCGCTGTGAGATACTTGAGCAGATGCTGGAGTCCAAGATCTACCTGATGCAGGCACGCGTGGACTCCCTGACCCTCAATTCCGACATGGTCGAGAGCTCCCTGAGCCAGAGGATGGACCAGGTCCGCACCCAGCTCGGCGGGGATGAGGAGGTTGAGAAGTATTTCGGGAAGCCGATGTACAAGATCCGCATGGAGTGGCACAGGCAGCTCGAGGACATGAACCTCATCCAGCAGGAGCAGCAGGCCATCGCGTCCAAGGTTCCGGAGATCACCCCATATGACGTCAAGGCCTACATAGACACGGTGTCGAAGGATGACCTTCCGATAGTCCCGATTACCTACCAGCTGAGCCAGATCGTCATCTATCCGGACAGGGAGGCGGCCAACATGGCCGTGAAGGAGAAGCTCCTTTCACTGCGCGAGCGTATCCTCAACGGGGAGAAATTCTCCACCCTTGCGCGTATCTATTCCGAGGATCCCGGATCTGCCAGGCGCGGAGGCGAGCTCGGAATGGCTTCAAAGTCTCTTTTCTGGCCTGCGTTCTCGGATGCCGCCATGGCCCTCAAGCCGGGCATCATCTCCCAGATAGTGGAGACCCCGGACGGTTTCCACATCATAGAAGTACTTGAGAAACGCGGGGATATGTTCAATGCAAGGCACATCCTCATGAAACCCCAGTACACCGAAGAGGACAGGACCAAGGCATTCCATAAGCTGGATTCCATCAGGACGGAGGTAATGAACAATGCCGTGACATTCCCCCTTGCCGCAAGGTTCTATTCCGAAGATAATGCCACGAAGACCAATGGAGGCCAGATGGCCGATCCCAACACCGGGTCGTCCTACTATGTCATTGACCAGCTCAAGCCTGTGGAATATTCCGCCATAGAGAACCTCAAGGAGGGCGAAATCTCCGAGCCGATCCAATCTACTGACAATGACGGCCGCCAGAACGCCTCACATGACTATGTAGACGGCAAGACATGCTACAAGATAATCCGGGTGGACAAGATCATCCCCGCGCACACCGCTACGGCGGAGAATGATTTCAGCCAGCTGGAAGGACAGGTGCGTTACGAGCTGCAGATGAAAGCCATCGACGCCTTCCTCAAGGACAAGATCAAGACTACATATGTCACTATCGATCCCATGTTCAGCGAATGTGAGTTCGAGCGTCCCCTCTGGTCAACCAAGTTCGCCAAGGAATAACCCTGCCTTGATGAGACGGCTGTTCCTGGTTTTCGCCCTGCTGGGCATATGCCTCGCATCCGCGGCGCAGAAGACTTCCCAGTCTGATTCACTGGTGCGTCTGATGAGCGCCTCGAGTGCGAAACTCGTCAATGAGGGCGGTCAGAACTTCAGGGAGGTCATAGGTCCGGCCCGGTTCCTCCACAATGACACCTACCTTATCTGCGACACTGCCTACTGGTACGTGGACAATGAGCTGATAAAGGCCGTGGGGAACGTGAAGATCATCCAGGATGAGACAGTGCTCAGCAGCGACAACCTGGACTATGTCATCCCTGAAAACCTCGCCAAGTTCCGCGGCGGGGTGGTCCAGCTCCAGGACAAGGACAAGAACACTATGAGGACGAGGTGGCTGGATTACAATACCAAGGACAGCGTCGCCCTGTTCCGTAACGGGGGAGTCCTCCGTGACAAGGACGGCCAGATCATCGAAAGCCGTGACGGACGGTATGATTCCAAGGTCAAGACATTCTATTTCAACGGCGACGTCAACATGTACACCGACTCGGTCTTTATCAAGACCAGGGACATGCAGTACAACACCAGCCTTTCACTTGCTACTTTCGGCCCCGGGACCAACGCGTGGCGTGACGATGACATGCTGTCATCCGAGGGCGGGTGGTACGACCGGGCCAGGGAGATATTCTTCTTTACGGACCACGTCCATGGGATGACCCGGGACCAGGAGGGGTGGGCGGATTCCGTCTTTTTCTACCGCAACACGCAGGATGTGGAGATGTTCGGGAACGTGCAGGTCCTGGATACTACCAGGCAGGTCGCGGCGGTAGGAGGTTATATGCAGTACATCGATTCTCTCTCCACTATACGCCTTGAACGAGACGCAGCGGTGATGGCCCAGACCAAGGGGGCTGAGGACAAGGTCGATACAGTCTATGTCGGTGCGGACACCCTTATTTACCGGTCGATTCCAAGGTGCGATGTCCCGCAAAGTGAGATTGATGCTTCCGCCCAGCGCCTGTCGGAACTGAAGATGGATCCGGTTGCCGAATATCGCCGCAAGGCACGGGAAGAGGCCGAAAGGGCGGCCAAACAGGCCCTGGAGGACAATCCAGAGCTTGCCCTGGGCAGGCCTCCGAAGAATCCGGGTGACAAGAAAACCGCCCTGAGCGTCAGCGAGGCGCCTGCCGGAAGCGCCTCTGAGCCGGATGAACCGGCCGCAGTGGCCCCTGCGGATACTTTGAAACTGCCTGTTATAGATTCGCTTTCGGTAGCCGCAGCCGACTCGCTTATGCTTGCGCCGGCTGATTCCCTCGCTCCGGTTGCCCTGGACAGCACTGCGACAGGATTTATCACGGCGATCAACAATGTGAAGGTCTTCCGGACCGACATGCAGGTTGCATGCGATTCCCTGCTTTTCAATGACCTGGATTCACTTGCCAGACTCTACAAGAATCCGGTTGTGTGGAATGAGGGGACGCGCCAGTATTCCGCCGACAGCCTCTACGTCCTGGTCAAGAACCGTGCGATGCGCCAGGCGAGCCTGATGTCCAATGCTTTCATAATAGTCCAGGAAGACAGCATATGCTTTGACCAGATCCGCGCCACGGAGATGATGGCCTATTTCGATTCGGTGAGCACTTCGCTCAGCCGTTTCGATGCCCTCGGAGGGGCCAGCGCCCTATTCTACCTCAGGGAGGACGATGTGCTGGCGACAGCCAACAAGGCTGAATCCAAGATGCTGAGCGCCTGGTTCAAGGAAGGCAAGATTGACAAGGTCTATTACTTCGAGGCTCCCAAGAACGACGCCAGTCCGGTGGCCCAGATGACCAGGGCCGAAAAAGAGATCAAGGGTTTCAACTGGGATCCCTCAAGGCGTCCTGCCGGAAAGGAAGACGTTACCCCTCTTGAGATGCGGGCCTCCCAGAGGGAGCAGTACTCCCAAAGGCCCAGGGCTACTTTCAAGGAGACTGAAATCTATTTCCCGGGGTATATGGAGAGCATATACAAGGGAATCCGTGAAAAAGAGGCGATGAAAGCTGAGCGTGAGTCCGCGTCCCAGGAACCATTTGTAGAGGATCCGTTCCCGTTTGCCGTAGAGCCGAAGGATTCGTCAGAGCATGCCGCAGTCCCTGTCATGGAGTCGGAAACTCCTGTAAAAGAGCAAACTGACGTGGTTAAGGAGAATCCTGTCACAGAAGGTGCTCCTGAGGTTTCGGCTGCCGTAGAAGAGCCATCCGCCGAGGCGGAGAAGGTCTCTGCCAGGAGCAGGAGGGCTGAGGCCCGTGAGGCCAGATGGGCCGAACTTGATGCCAGGGATGCCGCCAAGGCCAAGGCAAAAGAAGAAAAGGCCATGGCCAGGAAAAGGGCCAAGACCCTGAAGATCCTCCAGGCAAATGCCAGGGAAGTGGAGAAAGATCAGAAGAAGCTTGAAAGATTCAAGGCCCGCTTCGAGAAAAAGAAAGCCAGGGAAGATGCTAAAAACGCAAAGAAAGCGGCCCCTGATGAGGCCGCTTTCGAGTCCGGTGTTACCGGTGAATAGTTTTATTCCAGGCTATTTCAACTTTTTCACCGGTTTACACCAGCGCGATTGCTAAGTCATAGGTTTTACTTGTTGGCCGGATGGTCATAGGTCGATGTACGTACATCCCAGAACATCTTCGTGTAGTAGTTGTTGGTGCCGTCATCGAGTTTGGCCACGGCTTCTTTCCAATTGGCTCCGTTAAGGGTGCTTTCGTTGGTAGGATACTTCACGCGGGCGATGATGTCGTTCTTGACATCGGAAAGAGGCTCGAATGTAATGGCGTTGCCGTTAAGTTCCGCAGTTTTCTCTCCCGGGCGGAGAACCTGCTCAGGATAACCGGTACGGCGGATCTCAGTCCAGGCTTCTGTCCCGTTCAGCCAGAGGTCGATGTATTTCTGTACGGCGACCTTCTCTTCCGTTGCAGAGCCGACAGCGTTTTTGTATGCATCTGCGTCTTCCTGGGAAATGCTGCTTCCGTATGCATCGGCCCAATACTCCAGTGATGCATCGATCCCCGCCTGGAACTCATCATCGGAGAAGCCGTTGTATTCTGAGAGGATGAAAAGGAGCTCGGCATATGTCATCAGAGGAACCTTGAAATTCTGGTTCAGGTGAGCTGGATGTCCGCTGTACCAGTTGGGAGTTCCGGTGCGGAGAACCTGTGAGTTCGCGGTCGGGGCGCCGTAGGGCATACCTTTGGCTGAACCTGAAGCGAAGAGTGCATGTCTCGGATCCTTGGTGCCTGCCCAGGGATGGGATTTGCCATTCATCTCATCAGCTTCACCGGCCAGAAGCTGGACAAAGGGTTTGGTAATGGTAAAGTCATTTCGTCCATCCTCATAGAATCCTTCGTAGAACTTGCAGTAGTCGGATCCAGAAGCTGAATAAGTGTAGGCGGCAGCGTCATCATTGGATTCAAATACTCCGCTTGCAACGGCTTCTGCGATCTTGGTCTTCCAGGATGCATCCACCTTTGATATATGGATGGCCAGGCGGCACTTCAGGGAGTTTCCGAACTTCTTCCACTTTGAAGCGTCACCACCGTAGATGACATCTCCTGAGGTGAAAGCAGGCTCTGATTCATCGATCATTCCGATGGCTTCGTCCAACTCTGCAAGGAGGGTATTGTAGAGTTCCTTCTGGTCGTCGTATTTGGCGTAGTAGATTTCGTCGGATTCGAGCTTGCCAACTTCGCTGTATGGGACGCTGCCCCATGTGTCGGTGATTATCTGCATGAGCCAGACTTTCAGTATCTTGGCTGCTGCGATTTGATTCGCATTCAGTCCGTAAGCAGAATTTCCGGGAGCGAACTCGGGATCAGTATTCAGGTATTCAACCTTGAGAAGGTTCGCAATACCCATATACAGGTAGTTGAAGTATCCGTTGTTGGTGCTTTCCCGGATCTGGTAGCGGTCTTCCTCAGTGTAGTTGCGCTGGGCCCAGTACTGGGCATAGAGCAGGCACTGGCGGCCGCTGAACCACACGTCATAGACGTTGTCCATTATCCATTTCTCCGCACCTGACATCAGGATGTTCGAGGGAACTTCCTGCGGGTTGTTGGGATCCATGTTGGTATCTTCCTTGATGCAGGAAGACATTCCGGTAAGGAACAGGACGCTGAGAAGAATATATTTCAATGCTTTTTTCATAAGTCGGGCCTCCTATTAGAAGTTAAGATTGATTCCGAAACCGAAGTTCGCTACCCCGGCCACAAGACCACCTTCAATACCCTGGATGTTGCCGGAACTGGTCACGGCGACCTCTGGATCGAAGTGTTTCACGTCAGGACCCCAGACGCCGAGGTTGCGTCCGTAAGCGGAAAGCCTGATGCCCTTGACAAAACTCTTTTCACGCATCGGGAAGGTGTAGCCCAAGGTTACCTCACGCAATTTGACATAGTCGGAGCGGAGTACGTTTTGTGCGGCAGGACCTGTGTAGAAGTCCGTGCAGTAGCTTTCACCATCGGCTACAGTAGTGTTCTTTGTGCCTTTGTCGTCGATTACGCCGTCGAGCAGGATACCGTTCTCACGGATGCTGTTGGCAGCAGTTTCTTCAAGCATACCGCTGTACATACCCCACATGTAGGAAGTGGAGAAGTATTTGCCGCCGCGGGAGAAATCAAGATGGATGCTGGCATCGAAATTCCCCAGACGGAACGTGTTGGTCCAGCCGCCGGTGAAATCCGGGTACACGCTGCCGAGGTTGACGTTGCCATCAGTAGCAAGATACAGTCCGGTGTCGGGATCGATCATCTTGTTGCCATTGTCATCATAGATATAATCGGTTCCCATGATCACGCCGTAAGGCTGGCCCTTGAGTGCTCCGACTTCCACTGAGAAGGGGGCGGAGGTGAGCCTGTAGTAGTCTACGCCGTCCAGAAGCTCAAGCACCTTGTTCTTGTTGGATGCCAGGGTGAGCGATGTGGTCCAGGAGAAGAGTTTCGTATCCACCGGGGTTGCATGGATGGCGAATTCCAGTCCGGTGTTCTGGATCTTTCCGGAGTTTACGACCTTGTACAGGTAACCGGTTGTGCCGGACACTGACAGAGGCAGGATCTGGTCCTTCGTGACAGTCTTGTAGAATGAGGCGTCAAAGCCCAGGCGTCCGTGGAAGAACTCCATTTCCAGACCGGCCTCAAAAGAAGTGGTCGTTTCAGGTTTCAGCCCCGAATTCTTGAGGGTATTCGGCAGGCGGTAACCCGGAGTCGTGGGGTCGATGTTGGTGTACTGCGAGTAGGTGTTGAGCACCTGGTACGGGTCGGTGTCATTACCAACCTGTGCGAAACCGGCGCGTACCTTGCCGAATTCAATGACATCTTTCACTCCCGGAGAGAACAGCTCGGAGAAAATGAAGCTGGCGGTCACGGAAGGATAGAAATATGTGTTGTTCGAAACAGGCAGGGTGGATGATTTGTCCATCCTGATAGTGCCGTCGAGGAACAGCATGCTCTTCCAGCCGATGCCTGCATTCGCAAACACGGAATTGATTGATTTGTTGGATTCATAGTTTGAGCTGGTGGGAGATGCGATGGAGTTCTTCAGGTTGTAGAACTCGGGTATCGCAAGGCCTCCGACCGTTTTGCCGGAGAGAGACTCGTAGTGGCGTTTCATCAGGTTCGCTCCCAGAAGTCCGTTCACTGAGAAGTCCCCGAACGTATCCTTGTAGGTAAGGAGGAACTCATGGTTCAGCTCATACTGCTGGCGCGAGATTTCGCTGTATCCAGACTGCTCCTGACTGCCTACGGCATTACGCACGAACCGCTTGTCCACGAAGAAGTCCAGATCGGTCTTGTACTGGAATTTGAGCTGGGGGAGAATCTGGTAGGAGGCTCCGACATTACCGTAGACACGGTTACGGGAGTCGTTTTCGTAGCACATGTAGCGGCTCCAGTAAGGGTTGTTGGAGTATGCGGGGGTCGGATCGTCCCATGCGGTCCTGTTCCAGGTTGCCTGGGTGCCGTCCGGCATGATGTACAGGTCTTTGGCTTCGGCCATGTCCAGTTCCCTATGGCCCCACTGGACGAATTTGACCAGGACGTTGTTGTCACCGTAACCGATCTCTGAACGTCCCTTGGTGCTCTGGTTCAGGTAATTGACATTGGCGCTTACTTCCAGGCGGCGGTCCGGGCTGAAGGCCTGGGCGGAGACGTTGAGGATGTTCTTCTCCTGCTTGCTGTTCGGGAGATATCCCTTCAGCTCGCTGTTGGTGTAGGAGATGCGGGTCGCGCTCCTGGCCGAAGCCTGGGTGATTGCGATGTTGTTGGTGAATGAGACTCCGGTCTGGAAGAATGAGTCTATGTCATGAGCGGGGGCCTTCCATTCTGAAGTCGTGGGATTCCCGACTTTTCCGCCTGCTTCCCATTTTGCGAGGTCGTACCAGGAAAGGACCTGCTGGCCGTCGTATTTGGGACCCCAGCTGGAGTCGGTTGCGTAGTCCGGATAAAGATAATCCACACCGTTGATGTTGACTTCCTCAAAATCACTGCCCCAGCCTCCTCCGTAGAGGTTCTGCAGTTTCGGAAGCTTGTTCACCACTTCGAAACCGACGGTGGAAGAGAAGGAAACTCCGTAACCGCTGTTGGCACCGATTTTTCCTTTCTTGGTGGTAATCATTACGACACCGTTGTTTGCGCGGGAGCCGTAGAGGGCTGATGCATTTGCGCCCTTCAGGACGGAGATGCTTTCGATGTCATCCGGGCTGAGGTCGTTGATAAGGTTACCGAAGTCATAACCACCGCCTCCGCGGGCAGTCTCAGTGGAGTTGAAGTCGCCTCCTTCAATGGGCACTCCGTCAATGACGAACAAGGGCTGGTTGTTTCCTGAGAGGGAAGACACTCCACGGAGGAGTACCTTTGACGAACCGCCCATGGAGCCGCTGCTGGAGGTGATCTGAAGGCCGGCGATCTTGCCCTGGAGGGCGTTGATCGGGTTGTTCAGGCCTCCGCGGGCCTTGGTCATCTCATCGCCGCCGACTTCGGTGACGGCATATCCCAGGGCTTTCTTCTCCCTGGAAATACCCATGGCGGTAACGACCACTTCATTCAGGGCCTCGGAATCAAGTTCCAGGATCACTGTCATGTTTTGGGAAGCCGGGACCTCAACGGTCTTCATTCCCATAAAAGCGACCACCAGTTTTCCTTGCGCCGGTACGTTTGAAATGGAGAAATTACCATCCATGTCGGTGAGCACACCATTGGATGTGTCTTTCACAAGCACGTAGGCGCCGACGACAGGCTCTCCGTCTGTCGCCGTAACCTTACCCTTTATCGTCGTATTCTGGGCATATGCCACAGAGCAAAGCGAAAAGAGCAGGATTGAGATCAACAGCTGAAATCTTTTCATGTGAATAGTTAATTAAAGAATTAAGGGTTTTCTGGCTCAATTTTAGATAAAAACTTTCACATTGTTATCACTAAAATTTTAGATTTCAGCGAACTGGCATATTTCATCAACTAAAATCGTTTATTTCATCAACAAAACTCTCATAAAGATTAAATGTTTCAAAAGAATTAAAATTTTAAAAGTTAATAAATGAAGTAGTTAAACAATTAAAAAAACCATCCTGATAATCCAGGATGGTTTTAAAACTAACAGATTTTAACTAAAAAGCCTATTCTGCTTCACGAATGAAATAGGTCATTATGGCGCTTACAATGTAAAGGCCTGCCAGAGTCCAGGCAATACCTTCGTATCCCACAGGCTTTTCCAGTATGCGGACGATGAATGGACCTACGAAGGAAGCGGCGCCTGCCCCAAGGTTTAGGACAGAAACTGCAGCTCCTTTATCACTCTTGACAAGCGAGGGAACGAGGGCGGACAGCGGGACGTACCCAGCCAGCATTATGCACCAGAGCGCTCCGCATATGAGGATGAACCAGTAGTTGTTCAGGATCTGGGGTGAATAGTAGAACAGAAGCACGGTTACGGCGCATCCGACACCGCCGAACCACTGTACTGTCTGGCGGCATCCGATCTTGTCTCCCACGATTCCGAATATCAGGTTGAAAATGATGTTGAACATGAATATCGAACCCCAGATAGAAGCCCACTGAGCATCCGTGAGGCAGAAAGTCGCCATGTAAAGGGGCATGAACACCACGAATGCAAACTGTGAGGTGGTGTTGATGACCCTCACGATACCTCCCATGAGCAC
>CADCQP010000099.1 GCA_902803535.1 uncultured Bacteroidia bacterium
ATTCCTGAAGGCTGGGATGTCGATGAGCGTATCCCGGACTATCTTTGTCTTACTGCCGTTGAAGACGGTACCATTTCCCTTTCCAATACTGGAGGCAATGCACCGGACGTAAAATATAGTACAGATTGTATCACCTGGACTCCGTGGGACTATTCTGCTATTTCCGTTCCTGCCGGCGGCAAGGTTTATTTCAAAGGGGATAACAGTAATGGGTTCTCTTCCAGCGGTAATTCAAAATTTGTGATGACAGGTAAATTTGCCGCATCGGGAAGTGTACAGTCCCTTCTATATGATGACGACTTTGAGAACAATCTTACTATTCCTTCAGAAAATTGTTTTGCCAGTTTATTCGAGAGTTGCCCCATTACTACTGCTCCGAAGCTTCCTGCTACTACATTGGCAGATTATTGCTATTCCAAGATGTTCTATCATTGTATATATCTGACTGCTGCTCCGGAGCTTCCGGCTGAGACATTGGCAAAATATTGTTATAGAGTTATGTTCATGGATTGTCCCAGTCTAAGTGTCGCTCCGGAACTTCCTGCCACTATCATGGCAAATGGATGTTATAATGATATGTTCAGGCAATGTACAAGTCTTGTTACCGCACCTGAACTTCCGGGTACCACTTTGGCATATGCGTGTTATAGGGGAATGTTCAGCGAATGCACAAGTCTTGTATCAGCCCCGGATCTTCCTGCTGCAACTTTGGCACGCGAATGCTATGCGAGCATGTTCAAAAATTGCAGTAATCTTTCTTATATCAAGATTATGGCAACGGCTGTCTCCGGTTCGGATTGTCTTAGCGATTGGGTGTCAGGAGTCGCCTCTTCGGGTACCTTTGTCAAGAACTTTAATTTTTCATTGGACAGGGGTGTAAGTGGCATTCCGGAAGGTTGGGAGCTCCAGCAGTTTATTGAGATGGGCGACGGCCTGAAGTGGGCGATAATGAATGTGGGAGCGAGCAGCATTGCGGGATACGGCGACTATTTCGCCTGGGGCGAGACCCAGCCTAAGACAAACTACAGCTCAGGAACGTACTTTGACAAAACCGACAGCGGCTTCAATAAATATGCTTTGGACAAGAAGACGCAGCTTGAGTTGACTGATGATGCCGCAAGGGTGAATTTGGGCGGTACCTGGCGCATTCCGACCAGCGAAGAATGGTTGGCTTTGAAGAATAGTAATAACTTTGACTGGGTTTGGAATAGTGCTTCTAATGGTTATGAAGTCACTAGTAAGATACCCGGCTATTCGGGTAACAGCATCTTCCTTCCTGCTGCAGGAATGATGGTTAACACATCTGGTTTCTCTGTCGGATCCGTCGGGAACTATTGGACCTCTACACTCAGTTCGAATGATTCGGGTCGTGCGTACGAAGTGAACTTTAATTCATCTGGAGTGGATGCGACCAATAATAGCGGCGTCCGTAGCTATGGACGCCCTGTCCGTGCCGTTTTTGACTAGCATATGCTCAGTCATTTGAAATTATTGTCTGCCGGTCTGGCCGGTATTGCTGCCGCAGGAAGATCCCTGCGGCAGCAGTCGTTTCAGGGCTCATCCGGCTGCCTCAGAGAGTTCCAGCCAGCGCAATTCTTTTTCATCCAGTCCCGCTGCAACCTCCTTGTAGCGGGCTGATGCTTTTTCGATCTGCTGATAGTCGGTTGTGCCTCCCGCCAGAAGGGATTCCAGTTCGGCCTTCTCGGCTTCAAGCTTGGAAATCTCCGCTTCGAGCGCCTGGAACTCCCGCTGCTCCTTGTAGGAAAGCTTCTTGCTCCTTGGCTTAGGCTGGGAGGAAGCACTGTCCAAGGCCGCCTGCCTGGCAGCCTTTTCCGCCGCCCTCTGTTCTGCCCGCCGTGCCGCATTGTAATCCAGCATGTATTGACGGTACTGGCTGTAGTCCCCGATGAAATCCTTTATGACACCTTTTCCTGTGAGGATGAAAAGGTGGTCGACCAGCCTGTCCAGGAAATGCCTGTCGTGTGAAACGATGATAAGGCTGCCCTTGAAGTCCTTCAGGTACTCTTCCAGGATGTTCAGCGTGACGATGTCCAGGTCGTTGGTCGGCTCGTCCAAGATCAGCAGGTTGGGCTTCCTGGACAGGATCGTCAGCAGGTAGAGCCGGCGTTTCTCTCCGCCCGACAGAGTGGAAATCCTGTTGTTAAGCATGTCATGAGGGAACATGAACTGGCCCAGAAGGGCCGTGTCAGGAACCGTTTCCAGAACTGTCTGCCCCTCCTCGAATTCCATCCCGGACTGCCTGTAATAGCCTATTTTCAGTGACTCGCCCCGTTCAATCTGCCCGCTGAGCTGGTCCTCGGGGATGTTCCCGGTCAGGATGTCGATGAAAGTGGTCTTGCCGACTCCGTTCCCTCCAACGATGCCGACCCTCTCGTATCTCTGGAAGTTGTAAGTGAAGGAGTCGAGGTAGCACTGCCCGTCACAGTAATAGCTCAGGTCCTTGCAGTTGATAATCTTGCTTCCAAGGCGGGAAGCCCCTCCCACCGAGTCCAGGGAGACCTGCTGTGTACGGTAAACCTGCTCCGCCCTGTCCTTCAGGGAGTAGAAGGCATCCTTGCGGTACTTGGCCTTGCCGGTCCTGGCGCATGGAGAGGCATGCATCCATTCCAGTTCCCTACGCAGGATATTCTTCACCCGGTCAGTCTCCGCATTGTAGTTTTCAATCCTTTCCGCCCTCTTTTCCAGGAAGTTCTGGTAATCTCCCTTGTAGGTGTAGATGTTCCCGTGGTCCAGTTCCATGACCGTGTTGCAGACATGGTCCAGGAAGTACCTGTCATGGGTCACCATCAGAAGGGTGCAGCGTGAATGTGAGAGGAAGTTCTCCAGGAACTCTATCGCGTCGATGTCGAGGTGGTTCGTGGGTTCGTCCATTACGTAGAAGTCCGCATCCGTCGCGAGCATCTGGGTCAGGGCAACCCTCTTGACCTCACCTCCGGAAAGAAGTGACATCTTCTTGGAAAAATCCTTGAAGCCGAAAGAAGTCAGCAGGGCAGTGACCCGTCTCTGGAATTCACCCACCGCCTCCTCCGGAAGTTCTGCGGTAAAGGGCTCGCTTCCGGCAAGTATCTGGTCGTAAATCCCTTTCTGCGGGTCGAAATCGTATTCCTGCTCCAGGAAAGCTATCCTGATGTCCTTGACGAAAGTGACCCTGCCGCCGTGGTCGGACTTGTCCTTGCCGGCGATAATGCGCAGCAGGGAAGTCTTTCCGGTGCCGTTGGGGGCGATCAGGGCGATCTTGTCTCCCTCGTTGACGTTGAAACTGATCTTCTCGAAGAGGACTTTAAGTCCATATGATTTGGAAATCCCCTCTATCTGCAGCCAGCTAGCCATTACCTGAACAATGCATCAATGTCCTTCACGCTTTCCGGCATGGCGAAAACCGCGACCCTGTCATATGGCTCGATCCGCGTGTCGCCGACCGCGATGAACGAGTGGCTTCCGCGGATCACTCCGCCGACTACGGCTCCGCGCGGGAAATCTATTTCCTTGAGAGGTCCCTTGGTGATGGCGCTGTCCTTTGCGACGGTGTACTCGAGAGCCTCCGCCGTTGTCCCGCTCATGTAGCGGACGGTGCGTGCCCGGCCGCTGAGGGTGTATTTGAATATCCTGCTGGCGGTGATGAGCTTCTTGTTGATGATCGCATCCACTCCCATCTCCTCCGCGAGGCTGATGTATTCGATGTTCTCAACCTGCGCGACGGTTTTTTCGACTCCGAACTTCTTTGCGACCACGCATGCAAGCACGTTAGCCTCATCACTTTCCGTAGTCGCGATGAAAGCGTCATATGTCTTGAGCCCCTCATCCAGTATGAATTCGATGTTGCGGCCGTCCCCGCACACCACCTGGATCTTGTCATCCAGCTTCTCGGCGATCTCAATGCACTTCTCCCTGTCCCTGTCGATGAGTTTCACCGTGTCGATCTTGTGGGAAAGCTGCATGGCGGTCATCCTGCCGATCTGCCCACCGCCTATGATCATCACCTTGTTGACCTCAATGTTGTTTTTGCCCAGGATCTTGAGCAGGGGCTCATAGCCTTCCCGGGTGGTGATGATGTAAACCAGGTCATGATAGGTAAAGCGGAAGTCCGGCCTCGGGATGATGGTCTCGCTGCCCCTGGAGACTGCGATGACCCTCATCTGCAGGTTGTCATTCTGGACCAGTGCGGCGAATTCGACAAGCTTCATTTCCAGGATGGGGGAGTCCTCCTCCAGGCGGAATACGCTTATCTGGAGCTTTCCGCGGGCGAAGTCCATGGAGTCGATGGTCGCGGTGTGCTTGAGCAGGTCCACGATCTCGTCGGCTGCACTCATCTCGGGATAGAGGATGAAATCCAGACCCATCTGCTTGAACATCACCTTGTTCTCTGCTGAGAGGTACTCTTCTTCGTTGACCCTCGCGGAGACCCTCTTGGCACCGAGGTGCTTGGCTACCATGGCGCACACGATGTTCACTTCCTGGTGCCCCGAGGGGTTGACGGCAATGAACAGGTCGGCCGTTTCCGTGCCTGCCTCCTTGAGGACCTTGACACTCGTCGGGTTGCCCTTGACGGTCATCACGTCGGCGACGGCTTCGAGTTTCCCGAGGCGCTCACCATCCGGATCTATGACTGTTATTTCATTGGATGACTGGCTCAGCATCTTGGCAAGGTGAGATCCGACTTCACCGGCTCCGGCAATGACTATTTTCATGATTACAGGTTGTGGATTGTTTCTATCAGTTTCTGGCGTCGCAACAGCGCCATCGGTATGATCCAGCGCGGGTACAGGGGGATGTCCATGCTGACGGTTCCGTCATGGACGGCCGGTCCTTTGCGCATGCGCCGGAATTCCCCGTGGGCCTCAAGCACGGAGCGGAAGAACGCCGGCTTCCCGCCGAGGAGGTACGCCGCCGCGGACAGTCCGTCCAGCACCATCCTGAGGCATATGGTCCTGCGGGCGTGCCTGACAGCTTTTACCGGCCCTTCCTCCGGGGCATATGTATCGGCAAGGTTGTTCTCCATGGTAAGCAGCGTGTTGCGGTAATTGAGCTTCAGCTTCAGCGGCGAATCATTCGGAAGCGTGCCGCCTCCGAGGTGATACGCCACGGACTGTGGAATTACGGACACGTGATAGCCCCGCAGGTGCATCCTCCAGCACAGGTCGATCTCCTCAAAATGGGCGAAATACCTCCCGTCGAGGCCCCCAAGCTCCTTGAAGACGCTGCTGCGTACCATCAGGAAGGCTCCGGTCGCCCAGAATACATCTTTGACGGCGTCATACTGCCCGTTGTCACGTTCGACCTCCTTCATCAGACGTCCGCGGCAGAACGTGTAGCCGAATTTGTCCAGGAATCCTCCTGCGGCCCCGGCATATTCAAAAGACCCCCTGTCGTACCAGGACAGGAGCTTTGGCGAGCACGCTCCGCACCGGGGATGCGAGTCCATATGCTCCAGGAGTGGCTGAAGCCACCCGGGAGCGACCTCGATGTCGCTGTTCAGCAGCAGGAAATACTCCGGGGAGAAATCCCTGTACACAATGTCAAAGGCCCGGTTGTAGCCTCCCGTGAAACCAAGGTTTTCATTGAACGGGATGACGTGTACAGTCGGGAATTCCTCTTCCAGCATCCTCACTGACCCGTCGGTGGAACCGTTGTCGGCAACGGTCACTCCGGCATCATACCCTTGGACAGACTCAAGCAGCCCGGGAAGGAATTTCCTGAGATATTCTTTTGTGTTCCAGTTAAGTATGACTATTGACAGTCGCATTTGCCTTTGCCTTCGCCGTGGCAGCACTCGTGGTCGCCGTCATGGTTGCAGTGCCCTTCGCCTTCATGGTTGCAATGTCCTTCGCCTTCGTGGCAGCAGTGCTCTTTCCCGTGGTGATGGCAATGATGCTCTTCCTGCGGAAGATACTCACCATGAAGTCCTTCCTTGATCTCCTTCTGGGTAGCTTCACGTACGGAGACAATCTCTCCGGTAAAGTGAAGGGTCTTGCCGGCGAGGGAATGGTTGAAATCCATCGTCACCATGTCTTCTTTGACTGCGGCGATCATTCCGTGGACGACCTGGCCTGCTCCGTTGAGCATCGGTATCAGGTTCCCGACGACCAGGAGGTCCTCGCGCAGTTTGCCTTCAACTTCGAATGAACTCTTGGGAATGTCGAACTTCAGCTGGGGGTTGTAAACTCCGTAAGCTTCCTCCGGAGCTATGGTTGCATCATAGCTTTCACCTGCCTGCTTGCCTTCAAGGGCCTTTTCAAGGCCGGATATGAGCATATGTTCTCCCTGGATGTACTCGAGCGGTTTCCCGACCGGAGCCGAGTCCATGACCTTTCCTTCAACATCCAGGGTGTAAGAAATAGCAACTACTTTCCCTTTCTCTATTTTCATTTCGTAATGGTTTAAAATTCAAATATAATACATTTTTTGATGCCTATGCACTGAAGTCCACGTCCCTGAACGCCAGGGTGGGTACCTGGCGGGAAGAGCACCGCCTGTAATCCGAGCCTGCCGCAGCCAGGTTGTTCCAAAGGGTCACCAGGTCTCCGGTTATCACTGCTTCCCTCACCGGATGCACGATCTTCCCGTCCTTGAACAGGAAACCCTCCACTCCGAATGAGAACCTGCCCGTGGTAGGATTGCTGTTGCCTCCGTTGAAACCGGTTACCAGGATCCCGTCTCCGCACATATGAAGTAAATCGGAGGTGCCTCCGCGCATGGTAGGCATCACTTTCGGGCGGGATGCGTCATCCACAGTCGGCTTCAGGCCTGTCTTCGCGGCGATGTAGGTGGTTACGAAGAACTCTTCCACTACGCCATGTCCGATGATCGTGGAGTTGGATGTGGCGACTCCTTCGCTGTCGAAAAGCCTGGATCCGCTCCGCCCTTCTTCCCTTGCGCAGTCTATCACCGTGAGGTTGTCCGGGAAGACCTTCTTGCCGAGGCTGTCGGCGAGGAAGGAATTCTGCTGCTGGATGGCGGACCCGTTGAGGGCGTTGAGGACGGGAGTAAGGAGCCTTCCAGCCACTTCGTTTTCCACTACCATGTTGTAACGCCCGAGAGGGAAATCCTGAGGGGCGAACTGGGCTACTGCCCTTTTCATGGCGGTCAGGCCGCAGTCTCCTATCTCAAGGTTCTCCAGCTTCGGACTGGAGTCCCACCAGTAGCCGCTGTAGCGGTTCCCATCCTTGTCCTGCGCCGTCACTTCGACGCCATATTCGAATGAAGTCTCTATATGGCGGCATTCAAGGCCCTGCGTGTCCACCATGTAAATATCTGAGACAGAGTCGGAATACTCTCCTTCTTCCGAGATGAGGCCTTCTTTGGGCCATATGCTTGCCTCAAGGGCGATGGCGCGCCTGCGTCCGGGATCCATGTCGTTCCTCTCCGGGTCCCAGAGGCCCAGTTCAAGTCCGGATCCGGCGTCCATTGCTGTCCTGTTGATGTCGGGGAGGTTACGGCAAGGATCGGGGGAGAGGGCCCTTACGGTTTCCAGCCCTTTGCGGATGAATTCCGTAAGTCCTTCAGCCGAGACCCTGTTCGTGGAAAAAGTTCCGTAGCGGCCGTCAGCGAATATGTACATGGTAAGCGATCGGTCGAAGCTGTGAGTGACCTTGTCCACCTGTCCGTTGAGTGTCGCCACGAGGTCCATGACGCTGCATGACAGGTTGGCCCTGGCCTTGGAAGCTCCTTCTTTCAGTGCGATCTCCAGCGCGGACTGTGCCAGCGCCATGTCCTCCGGGCTCAGCAGCCCGCAGTCTTTGTTGATGTTATCAGTCATATGCCTGTTCTCCTCCTACGGTCAGTCCGTTTACCAGGACAGTCGGGATGCCGCAGCTTACGGGCACGCTCTGTCCTTTTCCGCATGTCCACGCTCCCTTGTCGACCACCGGGTCATTCCCTACGGCGATAATGTCCGCGAGGGCCTGGGGACCGTTTCCGATTATGTTTATGTCTTTGACCGGCATTGTCTTGCGTCCGTTCTCGATCAGGAAACCGGAGTTGACGTAGAACGTGAAATCTCCTTCTCCGATCTTGACCTGGCCGTTGGTGAAGTCATCAACATATATGCCTTTCTTCACGGACGCTATGATGTCCTGGGGGTCTGCGTCTCCGCCTTCCATGTAGGTCGCCCTCATCCTGGGCAGGGGCTCGTACCTGAAGCTCTCACGCCTTCCGTTCCCGGTGGGTGTGACTCCGTAGAACCTGGCGCTGATGCGGTCGTGAAGGTAGGATGTCAGGATCCCGTCTTCGACCATCATCGTCCTTTGCCCCGGAACTCCTTCGTCGTCGAAGTTGAGCGAGCCGCGGTTGCCGCGGAGAGTCGCGTCATCGACGATGGAGATGCCTTTGGGGCATATGCGTTTGCCCATCTTGTCGCTGAAGATGGATTGTCCCTTGCGGTTGAAGTCGGCCTCGAATGCATGTCCCATGGCTTCGTGGAGCAGGATCCCGCTGGCCCCTGCGCCCATTACCACCTGCATTTTGCCGCCCTTCGGCCTGCGGGCCTCGAATTTCTCGTCGATCCCTTTGACGGCCATGGTGGCTATCTCTGAGACCAGCTCCTCGGAGAGCATCTCGCTGCCGGTCCTCCAGCTTCGGGAGACCGACTTGCTTTCCATGTCGTCTCCCTGCTTGAAAATGACTGAGACGGCCACCGTAGCGAGAGGGCGCGTGTCGTATTTGAGTTCCCCGAAGGAATTGAACATCAGGTAGTCGCTCATCTGGGAAGTAAGGGTCGCAATCACCTTGACGATCCGGTTGTCTTTGGCGGTCACAGTGTTCGCCAGCTTGCTCAGGAAAGCGGCCTGGCCGGCTGTTGAGCAGGTCCTCCAGTCATTGAGGACCGGATACCTGTCGGCTGCGGGGTTGGGGACCCCGGTGAAGAACTTGCGTACCGGACGCCCGCCGTTGCTGTCGGACCTGACATATGGCGAGCCGCTGTCCCGTGCATCGGTCAGTATCCTGGCGGGAGATGCATCCGAGCGGGAGCTTCCTGCAATGGCTCCTGCGGCCTTTGCCGCACTCATCATGGCTTCGCGTGAAGTGCTCTCAGAGTAGGCGTATCCGGTTTTCTCTCCTTTGAGCACCCTGATCCCCACTCCGTAATCTACGTTGAATCCGCCGAAGGTCACTTCGCCGTCCTTGAACATGAGGCTTGAACCCCATGTGCTTTCGAAAAACAGGTCGGAGTAGTCACCGCCGGTGCGAAGCCCTTCTGCTGCAAGTTCTTCCATCAGACTCCGGCTTACCCCGAATGTATCCAGATAATAATTTTCAGTGTTTATCATATCATTGCATACTGTCAACCATGGCTTTGATAGTGTCGTACCGCTGCTTGTCGCGGATGACCGGCATCTCCCTGCCTTTTGCTCCTTCCGCCACCACGGTGAACGGAATGCTGGAGTTGTCCGCCAGTATCCACCTGTCGCACAGGGGAATGTAATCCTTGAACAGGTAGCTGAGGCCGGTGTAGTATCTCCGCCTGATCGTTTCTTCTTTTATGTTGTGCCCTCCCGAGGCTACCCTTGCCCGGACCCTTTCTATGGCCAGGGACGGGGAGTCCAGCCAGAGGTACAGGATGGTCACGCTGTAACCGGCCTGCTGGGCCCGCTTGATCGTCTTGAGCAGCGACCGGGTCGCCAGGGTGGTCTCTATGGCGAAATCAACTCTCTTGTCCAGCATGTAGCGGATCTCTTCAAGCATGAACCTGGAGGCCGCTATGAATGCAGTTTCCGGCTTGAATGGGGAGAGCATTTTCGCGAATTCGTCCGAATTGACGAAATGGCTGCATTCCAGCATCTGCGGGAGGATGGTGTATGAGGCAGTCGTCTTCCCGGACCCGTTGCATCCTGAGATTATGTAGAGCTCAGGCATGGGTGACTCCGTAGCCGAAGAGGGAGAAGTCTCCCTTGCATGGATCCGAGGGGAAGATTTCCAGGAAGGCATCCGTGATTTCCCTGACTGTGGTAATGTCCTTCTGCTTCCTGCTGGTGAGCCCCAATGCCGTCGCCACGTCGTGTACGTGCACATCCAGGGGGATCAGGAGGTCCTTCGGGGAGGTGGACAGCCACAGCCCGAGGTCAACCTTTCCGTCCCGCCGTACCATCCATCTCCGCATCATGTTGATCTTCTTGTTCGGGGCCTTCGGGTCGCTCTTCTGGCCGAAGACATCGGTGCGGATCTGGTCCTGGGTGAGGGGCTCAAGGGACGGCATCTGGGAGTAGATCCTCCTCAGGCGGGAGCATATGCCTGCGATCTCGGACCATTTGACCGTCCTGTGCACGGAGACCGGATCGTCGCGCCAGTTTCCGGACATCACGTAATCATATGGCCTCCAGTCCATTTCGTCGAAAAGCCGTCCGCAGTCCCGCACTATCATGGAGCGCCTGCCCCATGCCAGGTGGGCTGCGAACACGGCGGCTGTCTCAACGTCCTGGAGAGTACACGCAGGTGCACCTGGACGGACCCCCGTCCCCGCGGCATATGCCTTGGCGAAGAGGGTGGGAAAGGCTATCGGGTCTTCCTTGAAATACTTCGGGTCATTGTACTCTTCAGCCCATTCCCTGAGTTGTCTGATGGTGCCTGGCTCCATCCGGGTGTCAGTCTTGTGTCGCAGCCTCAAGCTTGCGCATCATGGAGAACATGACGACTCCGGAGATGATGCAGAGGGCCATCAGCACGGTCCAGTTTACCCACAGGGGCACCTTGTCCCAGAGCATGGACGGGATGGAACTGAGATAGTTCCCGATAGCAGTCGCGGCAAACCAGCATCCCATCATCAGGCCCTTGTACTTCGGGGGAGCGACCTTCGAAACGAAGGAGATGCCCATCGGGCTGAGCAGGAGCTCGGCAAACGTGAGGACAAGGTAGGTGCCTATGAGATACGTGGGGACGACGGGGTCGGGGGAGACACCTCCGACGGCCTTGAGGGAAGAGGGTGCCGGCTGGCCGTTGGAAGCGGCGAGCATGACAAGATAGCCGATTGCGGCGACAAACATTCCCAGGCCGATCTTCTTGGGCGCGGAAGGCTCCTTGCCTTTGGATGCGAGGGAACCGAACAGGGCCATCGATACCGGGGTGAGCGCAACCACGAAGAACGGATTGAACTGCTGGAACTGCTGGGGCAGGATGTGGAGAACGGGCTCCATGCCGGAGTAGATTGCATATGCACCGCCCCAGAGGAGTACCGTAGCTGCGGCGCAGATAGCCTTGGACTCGGAGGTCTCAGACTGGAATGTGCCGAAGAGGGTATAGACTGACACTGCGATCAGGAAGAGAGGCCATATGTTGAAGCCGATCCTGAGCGGGCCGGAAACGCTGTCCTGGGTGTAGTCGCGCGCGAAGTAGGTGAGCGACGAACCGTTCTGGTGGAATGCCATCCAGAAGAAGATGACCACGGCGAACACAAAGCAGAGGGCCACGATGCGGTCCTTGGTCTGCTTGGGAGTGAGCTCGACGGCATTCTCGCTGGATGCGGCGGCCTGCTTGGCGTTGACGTCAGTGTGCTTGAACCATGAACGGAAGCCGAAGTAGATGGCCATGGAGAAGATCAGGGATACGCAGGCAACCGCGAATCCGAGATTGTAGGCGGTCGAAAGGTGATTGATGTAGTACTGGCTGAAGTCGCTCAGGCTCATCGCGGCTATGTCGGAGCCGGGCATCATGGCCTGGAGGCCCTGGAGTGCCGAAGGGTCCTGGAGGGAGCCGTTAAGGCACTGGTGTGCGAGGGCCGGGATGTCAGCCTTGTAGATGAGGCCGGATTTGGCAAGGTAGCCATTTGTGAGGGCCGTGGCCGCGGTGGGGGCGAACATGGCGCCGATGTTTATGGCCATGTAGAAGAGGCTGAAGCCGGAATCGCGTTTGGCGCTGTACTTCGGATCGTCATAAAGGTTTCCGGTCATCACCTGGAGGTTACCCTTGAAGAGTCCGGTACCTACCGCGATCAGCAGCAGGGCGCCGATCATCATGGTCAGGGCCAGCCCCTTGTTCGCGAAAGCGTCAGTGGGGATTGCAAGCAGGAGGTAACCGAGGAACATGACCGAGACGCCGGTCACTACGCACTTCCCGAATCCGATCTTGTCGGCAAGCCATCCTCCCAGGACCGGCATGAAATAGACGGCAGCGAGGAAAATGGCGTAAAACTGGCCGGCAGCGGCGGCGGTGAAGCCGAATTTGGCCTGCAGGAAAAGCAGGAAAATGGCAAGCATCGTGTAGTAGCCGAAGCGCTCGCCGGTGTTGGCCAGAGCCAGGGCAAACAGCCCCTTTGGTTGGTTCTTGAACATATGTTTACTGTTAATTAATGAGCTTCGTGTCCTACAAAGATAAGAATTATTCATCCAATAATGTGTATATTTGTAGATGTATGAAAAACCAAGTCATGAAAATCCAGAAGTTTACAGCGGCCCTTGCGGCCATCGCCCTGGCCGTCCCCGCAGGCGCCCAGGTGACCTATTCCCTTCCGAGGACTACGATAGGAATTGAAGTTGAAGCACTTGTGGAAGACTTCCATGCGGGCCCCTATGCCCGTTATGCCAAGAAGTACCTCGGGATCGATGCAAGGCAGGAGGACGGCAAGACATTCCAGATAGTATCAGTCAGGATGCTGCCCTCCGTTGAGGCCGACGCTGCGGCCCGCTACCAGGCGTCCTCATCTTCAGACACTTACCTTCAGCTGAGCTCGCAGGGGCTGGTTGCGGTAGGGGCTTCAGGAGAGACCGGATCGGCCTGGAGGTTCCCCGCCCGCTCGAAAGGGGATTTTGCGGACAAGGAACTGTCATCCAACCTGACTTCCGAGAATGCCACCCTTTTCCGCGGGGTACAGAGTGACAATGCTTTCAGCCAGATCGGTGTGCAGCAGCAGATGGTGGTTGCCAAATCCGATGACCAGAAGGCGGGAGAGGCCGCGGACATGATCTTCAACCTGCGCCGCAAGAGGGTTGAGATAGTGACAGGGGACACCGATGCTACATTCAGCGGAGAGGCCCTCGGCGCTGCGATCCGTGAAATCGACAAGCTTGAAAAGCAGTACCTTTCCCTCTTCACCGGCTACAGCGACACCCAGACCCAGAAGAAGCGTTTTGATGTGATACCCGCCCCTGGGGCGAGCCAGCGCTACATCCCGTTCCGCATATCCGACACCGCGGGCCTCGTCGGTCCCGACGACCTTTCCGGCAAGCCATATGTCCTGAACCTCACTCCGGAAGAGCTCTCACAGCCCAAGGTGACCGCCAAGGGCGGCAAGGGCGAGTTCCTCTATTACAGGGTTCCGGTCATATGCAAGGTCACCCTTTCCGACGGTGTCAGTGTCCTTCTGGAGGACCGTTTCCCGGTGTACCAGCTCGGAACAGTTGAGAATATACCACTAAAATAAAATATAACACTATGACTATTAAGGATTTGAATCCAAAGATCGTTTGGAATAACTTTTATCTGCTGACCCAGTGCCCGCGTCCTTCGAAGCATGAGGAGGTGGTAAGGGAATTTCTCCTGTCATGGGGAAAGGAACATGGGGTGGACGTGTCTGCCGACAAGACCGGGAACGTGATAATGAGGGCTCCCGCCACGAAGGGATATGAAAAGCGCCGCGGGGTGATCCTCCAGGCACATATGGACATGGTGCCGCAGAAAACCGCGGATACCGTCCATGATTTCCTCAAGGACCCGATACAGACCCAGGTCCTGGGCGAGTGGCTGGGCGCCAAGGGAACTACCCTGGGAGCCGATGACGGGATAGGAGTTGCTCTCGCCATGTCCGTGATGGAGGACAAGAGCCTGGAGCACGGCCCGGTAGAGGTCCTCATCACATATGACGAGGAGACCGGGATGACAGGTGCGAACAAGCTTGAGAGCGGCCTGTTCAAGGGGGACATCCTCCTGAACATCGACTCCGAGGAAGAGGGCGAACTGTGCATCGGATGTGCCGGCGGCCTCGACGGACTCGCCGATTTCAGGTACAGGACATATGCCACGCCTGAGGGCTATGCGGCCTACCAAATCGTCGTCAAGGGCCTTCAGGGCGGACATTCTGGGATGGACATAAGCCTTTACAGGGCCAATGCCAACAGGATCGTTGCCCGCGTCCTTCTGCCTCTGCTTGAGAAATACGGGGTGAAGGTTTCCTACATCAACGGCGGCAGCCTCCGCAATGCCATTCCTTTCGAGGGAGAGGCGCAGGTGCTTGTCCCGCAGGAGAATGTGGCTGCGGTCAAGAAGGTGGTCAAAGGCATTTTCGCCGATGTGAAAGCCGAGTACCAGGACACTGACCCGGGTGCCGCGTTCCATTTTGAAAAGATGGACAAGGTGCCTGCAAGGTACATCCAGCCCAAGGTCATCCTGAACGTGGTCAAGGCTATCCTGGCATGTCCTGCGGGCGTGGAGCGCATGAGTCCGACAATGCCTGGGCTGACGGAGACTTCCACCAACCTGGCTATCGTCCGTTGCGGCAAAGGCCACATCACCGTACATTCCCTGATGCGCAGTTCCGTCAACTCCGCAAAGGCCGACCTTGCCGAGAGGATGAGATGCGTCTTTGAACTCGCGGGAGCAAGCTTCTCGACTTCGGGAGGCTACAGCGGATGGATCCCGAAGCCGGACACACCTGTGTACAAGGTCATATCCGATGTCTGGAAGCAGGTTTCCGGCAAGGACATGAAGATCAGTGCTACTCACGGCGGCCTCGAATGCGCCCTCCTTGGAGAGAAGTATCCTTCCTGGGAGATGGCTTCCATAGGCCCGACGATAGTTCATCCGCATTCTCCGGATGAGCGCGTTAAGATAGACACCGTGGGCAATGCCTGGGAGTTCCTGAAAGCACTTTTGAAGGCGATTCCCGAGAAATAGTTTCTTTTTTAGAGAATAATTCGTATATTTGCAGTCCTTTTTGAGGTGGCATACGACCTCATAAGGGCTGTAAATATTTTATAAACAAACAATTACCATTCAAATGTTAAAACAGTACGAAACCGTTTTCATTACGACTCCCGTTTTGTCTGATTCACAGATGAAGGAAGCGGTTGCTAAGTACGTCAAGCTCATCAAGGACAATGGTGGTGAGATTGTGTACGAAGAGGATTGGGGGCTCAAGACTCTGGCCTATCCGATCCAGCACAAGACTTCCGGCTTCTATTACCTGATCCAGTTCCAGGCAGACCCCTCATTCCTCTCGACCCTCGAGACCCAGTACAAGCGCGACGAGCAGATCCTCAGGTTCCTGACCGTCTCCCTTGACAAGCACGCTCTCGAATACGCAGAGAAGAGGCGCGCCGGCAAGGCTGCCAAGGCTGCTGAGTCCAAGGCTGCTGAAGAGCCGAAGGCCGAAGAAGCTCCCACAACTGAATAATCAAGGAGGAAAGAATTATGGCACAGAACGATAGCAGAAATGATCAGATTCGCTTCCTGAATCCTCCCACCGTTGACGTGAGGAAAAAGAAGTATTGCCGTTTCAAGAGGGCAGGAATCAAGTATGTAGATTACAAGGATCCCGAATTCCTCAAGAAGTTCCTCAATGAGCAGGGTAAGATCCTTCCCCGCCGTATCACCGGTACTTCCCTCAAATTCCAGAGGAAGGTCGCCGTTGCGGTCAAGAGGGCCCGTTCCCTTGCACTTCTTCCCTTTGTTACTGACCTTCTTAAATAAGCCTAGCCATGAACATTATTCTCAAACAGGATGTTGCTAATCTCGGCTATGCCGACGATGTCGTGAAGGTCAAGAGCGGATACGCTCTCAACTA
>CADCQP010000100.1 GCA_902803535.1 uncultured Bacteroidia bacterium
GCCACTTCCATCAATGATTCCCCCATCCAGGAAATAATTGCTGCCCGGAACATAGATCGTATTGAACGGATCCTTCCCGCCCAGACGGACCATCGCCTCCTCATGAGACCAACCCTCCGCCGCACGGATTACCGCATAATTGGAAAGCTGCAGCGACACGCTCTTAGCCGGATCCGCCGGCGTACAGATCGGCTTCGAAATCAGATACACCCCGTCCGGGAAAAACAGTGTACGGTTCGGATTCGCATCGATAACCTTCTGGATCACATCACTGACATCCTTCTTGCCGTCAGCCTTGAGATAATCAGTCATGACAACATAGCCCTTGCTCCTCGCAGACTGCCCCATCGCCAGCACGGAAAGCCCCAAAGCCGCGATGAAAATTGTTATTTTTGGGAAATTCATTGTAAAAAAGACTAAACTGATTCTATTTCACTAAAATAACTGAAAATATCTTAAAAATATAATATCTGTATCCTTGTAGTTCTCACCAAGAATCCGTAATTTTGTGGGATTTCTTTCGCGAAATTAAAAAACATATAAACACATAAAATAAACACACATTTCATGAACAAAAAATTAACTTACGAGCAGCCCAGCTGCGACCTCTTCGAAGTCAAGGTAGAGGAGGGATTCCTGATAGTGTCCGGTGGCGCCAACTGGAGTAATAATTCCGGTGGAGCCGGCGGTGACGACAAATATGATGATGGTGATAGCTTTTAATCCCTAACTGCCATGAGAAAGACATTTTATCACATTGGGATGCTTGCAGCAACTGCTCTCGCATTCATTGCATGTAACAAAGAAACTGAGATTCAGCAGCCGGCAAAAGAAGCGACGCATGTTGCTACTATTTCTCTTGGGAAAGCTGCCGATTTCAAAACAACTGTAGTTGAAGGTGATGCAGCTGCCACATACAAATGGCTTCAGGAGGATGCTCAGTACCTTCATGTTTATGAGAATAACGTTGAAGGCGAAATTACAAATTTCGCACTCAGTTCAGATAACACTATTGCGACCCTGACTGTTTCCTTTACCGGTAATCCCGACGGTCCATATACTTACACCGCTAAGTACGCAAAAACTCTATCCAATAGCAAGAATCCTCTTGTGCCTGCAGAGCAGTCCCCTAAAGCCGACTCTTTTGATCCGGCAGCTGACGTACTGGTCTCCAAGGCTACTGCTGATGTGACCAACTTGGATGAACGTGCTACCGAATTCTCCTTTACGATGGGCCGCGTCGTCACTGTTAACAAGATGACGCTCACCGGACTTGCTGAAGGGGAGGTTATCAGTTCTGTTGAATTCACACTTGACAAGACTATCACCGGTTATGCTTCTTTCGATGAAGGTAACAACACCTACAAGTACACAAATGGAGGCGCAAAAATCACTTTGAAATATACTGGTACCAATGGCACAGTCCCTGCAAATGGACAATTCCCTGTGTATTTCACATGCGCACCTGTTGATGCTGCTGGCATTGTAAGCGTTATCGTCACTACTGACAAGAATGCCTATGTAAAGTCCAATACACTTAATCCCAACCCCTTTGAAGGCAAGACTATTACTTTCGCTATTGGCACGATGAAGCGTTTCACCATGGCCATGGCTGGATACGGTGAACCTGTTAGCGAGTCTGTCAGGTATTTCGAAGTCACATCTAATGAGCAAATTGCCGATGGCGGTGTGTATCTCATCACTTCGACAAAGACTAATGGCGACGTCGTAGCTATGGGAACTTATGATGACAATAAGTATTATAAGTCTGTCGATGTAACCATAACTAACGATCAGACTCTTGGTAAATACATTGACATTATTTCAGAGCAAGTTGCCCCCATCACACTTATTACTGCACGCCCCGATCAATTCTACATCAAGGACGCCGATGGAATGTATATGTTGTATACTGGCAACTCAAATAATGTACTCCGCAATGATGAAATCAATTATACAGCATATGCACATAACTGGCAGGTATCCGCAAATCAGATTGAAAGTGTAAATGTAGAAGGTCGCAAACTTCAATATAATGCAAGCTCTCCTCGCTTTGCATGTTATTCCTCAAGCCAACGGGCTATTGCCCTCTACTATAAGGAAGGTTCTGTTGTTGTTCGTGAAGACGCAGGCATGAGTTGGTCGGCCGCCACTGCTTCTGCTACAATGACTGACGCTGGTACTGAATTTACCGCGCCAACCCTTACTCTTGACCATGCACACGATGTGACTTATAATTCCACCAACACCGAGGTCGCTACTGTTAGCAGTACTGGAGAGGTAGAAATTGTAGGTGCTGGCACAACCACGATTCAGGCTATCTTCGCAGGTGATGACACCTACAAGTCCTCAACTGTCGAGTACACTCTTACCGTGACCGACAATCGCTCTAAGTTTACGACTGTCGCTGAACTGAATGCTTTGGCAACCTCAACGGAGACAGAGGTTACTGGCACTTTGACTAATGCCATTATTTCTTTTGCCCCGGATACCAAGAATGCAATCATCAAGGACGCAACAGGCTCAGTCCTAGTTTATAAAACTGATCACGGTTACGTTCAGGGCCAGACCTTTACCGGAAATTTGACAGTAAAAATAAAACTCTATAACAATGCTTGTGAGATTACTGCTATTAATGCAGAATTCACTGGCGATGGAGCTGAAGTCAATCCTGAAGCAGTAACCCTTTCTACTTTAGTCGGAAATTTCAGTACTTGGCAGAATGCATATGTACATGTAGAGGACCTGGAGGTCGTCTCCGTTAGCGGCAAGAATATTAATGTCAAGAATGGAGATAATACATATGTTGTATATTCCAGCGCAAGTAACGCAACATGTGTAGCAGGGGACATTATTTCAGTCACTGGTACGATTGCACAATTTAGCAATAACGATCAGGTTAAAGCATGGTCTGCTGATGATATTGTTGTTACTGGACATGTAACTGTATCGTTGCCTATTACATTCTCTCAGCCCTCTACTGGTGGTACATTTACAGTGTCAGTCGATGACAGCCCCATTACAAGCGGCACCACGGTTGAGGAAGGCAAAGTAGTCACCCTTACAGCAACAGCTGCTGATAACTACACCTTCAACGGTTGGACGGTTACTGGAGCGACTGTCAGTGGAAATAGCGCAACTGCAACCTTCACAATGGGAACTTCACCGGTCACCGTAAGTGCCTCATTCAAGAGTAACAGCTCAAACACTCCTGACCCTGAGACTATTACTTTCAGCGAATTAAAACTTGAGAATGGTGTCCAGTATTCAGATCCTTTCGATGGCGGTAATTTTGAGATAGTATTTGGCGGTGGAAGCAATGACGGAAAATACTATACGACAGGTTCTGGTATACGAACATATGGTGGGGGGACAATAACAATTTCTTCAGATTATAATATCGCCGAAATTGCATTTACTTGGGACGGCTCCAATGCTCCTACATCAGATGTCGCAAATCCAGCCGGATACTCTACTTCCACAAAGAAGTGGACCGGAAAAGCGAAGGAAGTAACGTTAACCCGTCCTTCAGGGAGTGGACACTGGAGGTTGCAATCAGTAACAGTCACTTACACAAACTAATCTTTTTCCATAGGGACAATCAAGATATTATAAACTTCACAAAAAAGCAGCCACTAGAAAGTGGTTGCTTTTTTGTGTGGAATACAAAAGATTGCCCTTTTCCTCCGTAAGCCTCCGAGCAAATGGATAGTATCCAAAAAGTGTGTCCAGATAGGTAAAAGAAAAAAGTCTGTAACGGTAGTGTTCCATGGTAGTGTTCCATCCAGTGTGTCTGGAGTAGAGTCTGCAATTTAAAGGACGGTCAAAGCAACGCTTTCTCATTATCCAACAGACCAATCCGCGTCGTCAGGTGGAGGATAACTACCTGACTATCAGCAGAATCAACACACTGACTGGTACCGACGATTCCGACCCCTAGACCATGTATTCTAGTCCTTGATTTACAGTCAGTTAAGCTCCACGGACAAAATATGATCACGCAGGCAGGCCTGTCAAAACACTGGCAGCAGGCCAACCCGATGAGTGGATGTGGTCCCGGCACACAGGCGGGCCGATTTGGAGATGTCAGGTTCCCGGCAGGGCGAGCGGAGCCGGTGTCCCGCGACGGCGTTTGTCTGACGACCGTTGGGCAGTTCCGGCAGGAACTGACCAAAAGGGAGGAGTCCGCCGTCGAACCGGCGCAGCGAAGCCCTGTCCTGACATCGACGCATGAGGCCCGCCCGTGTGCCGGAACCACATCCAGCAAAACTATCGGCATAGAGAATCCAACGAAGTGACACGTCAGTCAACCAAAGAAATCATTGAATAATATCTGGTTATTTGTATATTAGAAGGGTAAACCGTTCCTTTGCAAAAAACGATCATATGAAGTTTAAACAGATTTCGATGGCAGTCACGGCGCTGGTGGTGCTGTTCTCATGCGGGCAGAAGCCGCAATACGCCAATCGGGCTGAACGCCTCCTGGCAGAACTCAAGGACCCTGCTTCTGAATATGTGTTCGTAATGGCCCACAGGGCAGACTGGAGGAACTGGCCGGAGAACTCCCTGGAGGCGATAGAGTCTGCAATAGATATGGGGTGCGACATCCTTGAACTGGATGTCGCCATGACTCGTGACAGCCAGCTGGTCCTGAGCCATGATGCTACTCTGGACCGCATGACCAACGGGCACGGAAAGATAAGCGATTACACTCTCGAAGAGCTTAAACAACTGAAACTCAGACATCCTCATGGAGTCATTACCGAGAATCTCAGAATCGCGACACTGAAGGAGGCTCTCAAGCTCTGCGAAGGAAGGGCCCTGATCCAGATCGATCACGGTTGGGACCTCTACGATGAAGTCCTCAGGGATGCAGGAGAAGTCGGACTGAAAGACCTGATCATAATGAAAGGAAGGACTTTCGTCGATCGCAAAGAGCTTATGTACGCCCCCCAGCTTTCTGTGCCGGCACAGCAAGGCTACACCCTCTTCAACCAATACAAGGAAGCCGGAATAGTCCCCCCATGCTATGAGATAGTGTTCAATGAACTGACTCCGGAAGTCGAGCAGTTTGCCAAGGAGATCGTAGCATCAGGCTCCAGAGTGTGGGTGGGGACAATGTGGAAGGCTGCCGATGGCGGCTATGATGATGACCGTGCAGCATTATCCTGCGATCCTGACAAGATATATGGAAGGCTCCTTGACATGGGCTGCTCGATCCTTATGACTGACCGCCCCGCCCAGGTCATAGCCAGCCTCGAACGCCTTGGCCGCCGTTAATGCCCGTAAAAGACATACTCATGAAAAAACTCAGATCAATCATATTACCCACGCTCCTCGCCGTATTGTTTTCAGCGTCCTGCACCACGGCAGCAGGGCCCGACCTCTCCGCCTTAACTGAACCGAGGATCCTCGCCGGGAATGACACGCTGGCCTTCAGGGATCCGGCGGCCGTTTACCATGACGGCGTCTTCCACCTGTTCTTCTCCCTCGTGCGGATAGAGCAGGACAGCATATTCAGCTACGTAGCCTCTTCATCAAGCCGGAACCTACGGGACTGGACAGAGCCCCGGATTCTCACCCCAAGGGACCAGAGCCTGGATTACTCCAGCCCCGGCGACGTGATACGTTTCGAAGATGAATGGGTCATATGCTTCCAGACATATCCCAGGCCCGGATATGTGAAGTCAGAGATGCCAAGGTACGGGAACCAGGACTCCCGGCTCTTCATCATGCGCAGCAAGGACCTCGAAAACTGGTCAGAACCAGAAATGCTTCAGGTCAAGGGAGATATCTCCTGGGAAGAAATGGGCAGGATGATTGACCCGTATCTAATCGAAGACAAAGACGAACCAGGCAAGTGGTGGTGCTTCTACAAACAGAACGGGGTCAGCAGTTCATGGTCCCGCGACCTCGTTAACTGGACATATGACAAGCATATCCCTGGAGGAGAGAACGTGTGCATACTCAGGGACGGCGAAGGATATGTCATGTTCCATTCCCCACATAACGGTATCGGGATCAAACGGTCTGCGGACCTGAGGAACTGGGAGGATGTGGAGCCTCTAATCACTCTCGGACAGAGTGAGTGGGAATGGGCCGCTGGGCGAATCACAGCCGGATTCGTCCTGGACTGCAAGGACATTCCTTCAATCGGAAAATACATCATGTTCTTCCACGGCTCCGGTCCCCTGACCGAAACCGAAGGCGATTTTGACAAGAACAGCTCCATAGGAATCGCATGGAGCGACGACCTCATTTCCTGGTCCTGGCCAGGCCATTAATATAGAACAAATACCCATTCAGATATGACATACATGCTCATCCTGCTGGCAGTAGCGCTCGCAGTCAGCTCCATCGGCTGGAAATACTTCATCTACTTCTTCAGCACAGGCTACGGCTTCAGCATCGCAGCCCTCGCCGTTACCATCGCCATCCTCTTCAGCAGTGCCCTCACGGCCCCCACCATCCTCCTCTGCCTGGCCATGCTGATCTTCGGCTGCAGGCTCGGAGGCTACCTCCTTTACAGGCAGACAAAAGCCACAGCCTACAAAAAGATACTCTACAGCCCCGAACTCCAGAAAAAGAAGCCCCTCAAAGCCATACTCTTCGTCTGGATCTTCTGCGCAATCCTCTATGTAGCACAAGTCTCCCCCGTCGCCCTCCGCCTCGCCAACAAAGCCGCCGGAATCCCGACAAACGACATATGGGCATGGATCGGAGCTATCACGATGCTCGCCGGCATCGCCCTCGAAGCAGCA
Source organism: uncultured Bacteroidia bacterium (assembly GCA_902803535.1). GTDB lineage: Bacteria > Bacteroidota > Bacteroidia > Bacteroidales > UBA932 > Cryptobacteroides. The sequence continues at coordinate 6,762 of CADCQP010000100.1, forward strand.
GCCGACGCCCAGAAAAACGCCTCAAAGAAAAAGGACCCGAAACGCTTCGTCAGCACCGGGTTATATGCATTCGTACGCTGCCCAAACTACCTGGGAGAAGTGGTCATATGGACCGGAGCCCTCATCAGCGCATTCGGCGCCGGACTGGGCATATGCCAATGGATCATAGTCCTGCTCGGCTACTGCGGGATCATCTACGTAATGTTCAGTGGTGCACGCCGACTGGAGCTCCGCCAGAGAGAGACCTACGGCCAGGACCCGCAATTCCAGGCATATGCCAGCAAGACCCCCATCCTGCTCCCCTTCATCCCCCTCTACAGCGTCGCCAAATACAAATGGCTTCAGGCCTGAAGGGATTTTATCACCTCAATCCCATAGAGTTTGCCCGCGAAATTGGAATAGGACGAAGACATTGAACCATATATTTTCCTGGTGCTGCCAAGACAGAATAAGTCCACGACGGCGTCTTTCATTCCTTGGACACTGTTCCGCTTAAGGCACAAAGGGAAGGTAATAATCCTGTCACCATAACGGTCCTTCAGGCCTCGTTTCACAGATTCATCGTCAGAAGCGACATAGAACCTCACATCGGGATGCTCAGCCATCTCGACTTCTACAGCATTATAGAAAAACTCATCCGGGCTTCCAGAGATAGCACCGGCATTGTCCGTGCGGCGTATATGAAGTCCCACCACATAGCTGCCAGCCCAATCACCCGTCACCGCATCAATCCTCTCTTGCAGATCATCAACAGGCCGGAACAGATCAGCATATGACATATCCAGTATTGCATCGGAGACCTTGCAGAACCGATTCTCATGATATATGTACACCCGCTCCTTCCCTTCCGTCAGTTCATCAAAAGAATCCGCCGACATCCCCGGAAGAAAGCTGAAGTCGTACCATATTCCACGGAACAAATGAGGTATATACAAATTAGACTTATGCCCCGGGACATCCTTTAACTGCCACGTCAGCTCCTCCACGGGAACACATCCAGGAGGAAGCGGTTTAAAAAGGTCGCGGAAACGACAATGGCAATGCCAATATTTAAACCACAGGATCCTCATGTCTGCCTGTGGGTTATTCTTCATATAGGCCACCCCAGCTGCTATAGAATTCAGCCGATTGCACAAACCGCCATATGGGACCAATGTTATATGCATGACCTGTTAAAATTAAAGCAAATGTGATTTCAGGACATCGATCTGGAACTGAGGAGTCCAGTGGCGGTCGATTTCAGCATAACAATTACGGCGTATGCGCTCACGGTCGTAGTCTGCAGACTTGAACCAAGACGTCAATGCATCCTTCAACGACTCCACGTTGTCGCGCTCAAAGAACCCGCCGGTCTCCCCCTCCCTTATTGCCTCAAACTCCGGCATCTGCCAGGCGAAATCATTATGGGTCAGCACCGGAGTCCCGAAAACCATCGAATGCATGGCCGTCAGCCCGACATTCCCCGGAGAAACACACAGGTCGGCATTATAAATCATATGCCCAAGTTGCACCTCATCATAGCACGGTCCGTAAAACCATACTCTGCCCTTGAGTCCTAACTCCTCTGTAACATCCTGCAATTCATCATGTTGCTCCCCTCCTCCAATCAAAGTTAGATTATAATGCCTCCCATCCTTATCAAGTAAACCCATAGCCCTCAGGATCAGATCCAGATGCTTCACCCTGGTAAGGCGTCCGACAAAAATGAGATTGGGATCCTCGTTACCGAAATGCTCTTTATACACCACGTCCGGCTTCAGGGAATTACGTATCCCGAGCTGCCTGGCATATGCCAGCGAATTATGGATGACGAACAGCTTGTCCGCATCAAACCCTTCCTGGATCATATGGTTACGCGCATAATTGCCATACAGGAAGATACCGCCATTTGGGAGCCGCAGGAAAAGCTTTTTCACAAATTTCTGGATGCGGCTCTCATTCCCGCACAGGCCATGTGCCCAGAAAAAGACCCTCTTCTTCGGATAAAACAACCGCGCCCGCAAGCAGAACAGCCAGGTGCTCAGATACCGGGCTTCTCCCAGAAGGATATACGCATCATAGTCCCTTCCGAGCCGCCCCTGCACTCCCGGCTGCCAATACAATCTTCCGGGCAAGAGCTTGCACTTAACCAAAGTAACATCGCCCTTAAGGACAGAGGTATCCATCAGCTTGATGTCACCCAACTCATCGCCAAAGAGGAAATCGCAATCGAAGGTGCCGTCAATGAGCCTGTAAATACTATCCCTGTAGTGCGAAGCGATATTGGATATGAGTAATAACTTCATTCGACTTAATTCAGGCAATAGGACAATCTGCGTCAAGCTCCAGTCCAAACATGGCCCCAAAAATACTCATTTTCCGCTATATCCTCAAACTGAATGTCAATTAAAAAGTAGTAACTTTGGCCCGGAAATCATTTATCGGAAATGGACACTCTACTCGAAAACATATCATCCATAGTCAGGGAAGCATCCGGCCTTATGGTCCGGAGCGGATTCGAAGTACACGAAAAAGGCTCGCACGAGAACCTTGTAACTTCATCTGACGTGGCCGTACAGCACTTCCTGACACAAAGGCTCTCGGCACTCCTCCCTGGAAGCGGATTCCTCTGCGAAGAAGAAGACATGGCCGACACGGGGCATGAATACATATGGATAATCGACCCGATCGACGGCACCGCAAACTACGCCCGAGGGAATGAGAACTGCTGCATCAGCGTAGCGCTCGCGCACTGCGGAGAGCTGATTGCCGGAGTAGTTTACAGCCCCTGGAGGAACGAGCTCTACTGCGCCTCGAAAGGCGGAGGGGCATTCTGCAACGGAACGCCCATACACGTCTCCCCGCGCAGTTTCGAAGAAGGCATCCTCTTCTCCGCCATGAGCACCTACAGGAAAGAATTCGCACGCATCTGCAGCGGGATCATATACGATATCTATATGGAATCCAATGATTTCCGCAGGACAGGATCCGCCGCCGTCGAGCTCTGCCAGATGGCCGCCGGGAAGGCCGAACTTTACTTCGAGATAAGGCTTATGCCGTGGGACTATGCCGCCGCCGGACTCATCCTGCAGGAAGCCGGAGGATGCATATGCAGTTTCGACGGAAAGTTCCCCTCCCTGTACAAGCCCAGCCTGGTAATCGCAGCCAACAAGCCCGAAAACATGGCCAGGATCGAGGAGACAGTCCACCGCCACCTGGATGCTGTCCCCTACTGAGACTTGTTTTCCTGAGACCCATGGGTTGTAGGCCTGGGTTTCACAAGGTCATATGCTGGTTTAAGGATCAGATGCATCAGATAGCACAAGAAAAGTATACCTATCGACAGGCCTGTGCTTATCAATAAGCTGTTGTCGAATCCTAAAGTCTTCTCAATAACGTTGATGAAAAGATACTGGGTTCCCAAGACCGTTATAAGAGACATTGACAGGGATGTGATCCACCGCGTCTTCTGGAAAGGCAGAAGGGATAATGAGAGTATCATCGCACTTCCGATAAGTCCGTTCAGATAGAACAGGAAGTAATTCGAAAGCCTGACAAGCCCACGGAAGATAACCGGAAATCCATTTACCGCATCGCCGAAAAGAGTCTCCCCTAAATTGCCGAATGAGGTGCCCACCATCGACACCCTCCCCTGCAAATATCTAACAATCAAGACATTCAAGATAAGAAGGAGAACAAAAGGCAATCCCCACCTGAAAGATTCGCGTCTTGTCAGCAGATAGTCTTTTCCCAAAAAACCTATAGCGTAAAACGGAAATCCCATCAATCCCTGGGATAACGAGAAAGGAAGGCGCCTGCCGAATAAGTACAGCGGAACGAACAACAGGCATCCCCATATGATTACAGGGATGACCTTATTGCGGAATCCGCAAAAGAAGTCCTGGTACACCTTACACCAGAATAAGGCAAAAAGGAACCAAAGGACTCCTTTGTAACTTCCTAATGAAACATTTACGAAGAATTTACGTAATACTTCTATGATGTTTTCTCCATAGAACAAGGCACCGACAATAGATTCCAGGATAATGAAAATCAGGATAGGCCACAAAATGGTCCTGGCGTAACGGTCCCAATTGATCTTTCCGCTATATTTATGAAATATGCCGCTTATCAGGAAGAACAAGGGCATATGGAAACTGTACAAATACAACCTGACCGGAGAATCAGGAGAGTACAAATGCCCAAATACAACGAGGAACGCTGTAAAGACCTTGGCAAGGTCCAGATAGTAGCAGCGCTTGGGGGCTGTTTCAGTCATAATCATGCTATTCTTAGACAAATTTAACTGCTTTTCTTTTATTGAGTGATATATTTTTTAACTTTGTTAATATGAGAGTGTTCCATAATATCTCACGCATCTGTATATGCCTGTCCGTCATTCTATCTTGTCAAAAAGACATGACAGGCACCCAGGATGATGCCCAGGAGACAGATGGACCTCAGATCCGGATCGCTATCATAGGAGACAGCATCTCTACTTTTCACGGCTTTCTACCATCTGATTCAAAGGGTTACGATGGTGAAAAATACAGCTGTTTTTACCCGAGGGGGGATGTCAAGAGCGTTAAAAACACCTGGTGGTACAAGACTGCGGCCTTATTGGGCATAGACGTCAATAATATCACGAACTGCTCATGGAGCGGCTCCCGTGTAACAGGAGACTCTGCCTCAACTGCCAATGCATATGCCGGTTGCTCTTCAAGAAGGATATCTGACCTATCTTTTAAAGGATACGATCCTGATTTTATCATATGTTACATCTCCTGCAATGACTGGGCAAGCAATGTCCCGATAGGTAATTGGTCCGACACGGACAACATCCCGGAAGAAGGCACTGTCTCCACTCTGAGGGAAGCATATGCCCTGATGCTTCATAAAGCGAAAAAGGCTTTCCCGGAATCGACGGTCATATGCCTTACGAACCTGGAAGACACAAAAAGGGACAAGACACCGGGATGGCCGTCAAACAACACAAATGGTATTTCAGTCGAAGAGTGGAACGAGAACATAAAAGATGTTTCCGAAATCCTTGGATGCCATACTATAGACCTGAAGGATTCCGGAATCAACTACAACAATGTCACGTCATATACGGTGGATGATGGACTGCATCCGAACAACGCAGGCATGACTCTCATTGCAAACCAAGTTGCAAAAGAGATCAAGTCATTACTCTACACTCAGGTAGATGAATGAGGTCGGGTCGAGGTTGAACTCGATAGTGCCGTCTTTCACCTTGACAGGGACTTCAGTAAAGAGGTGGTGCTTGTCGGTCCGATGACCGATGGCCTCATTGATTTTCATCCCCATGACATTCACTTTCACCTTCTTGGCGGTGACAACGTTATTGTTATCAGTGTAACGGGTTACCAGGATCCCCAGTCTTCCTTTGCTGTCCTTGGCGGCAGTCACATGCAGTTCCGGATCTGAATTCCCGGACACCTTGACCTGCTGCCCGCATTTAACCAGCTTTGACCATGCATAGAAAGGATAGTAGCATGAAGTAGGAGCGAATGAGTAGAA
>CADCQP010000101.1 GCA_902803535.1 uncultured Bacteroidia bacterium
CTAATTTGGATGCACAAGATGTTACAATACATCTAGCGCTATGCTACAAGGAATCACTCCCCATTTTAACCATATCATATAAAAACAATACTGACAAGGATATTTATTTTCTATCATATTATACCTCAGTCCAGAATTATCCTGGATTCCGCTTAGAATCAGCTCTTGCAACGTTTCGAGATGCTCGCGGTTTCTTACGTGACAGCTTGATATTTGCATATGCAAATCCTGATAATCAAACAATTGAGAGAGTCAGGAATTCATATTGCGACGAGCGGTTCTTAATAACATTCTCTCCTGCAGGGTTTATTTCTTCGAATCAATGTTTATTGAACGTTCGAAATATTAAAACTCTCAGTTCAGAAATAGAGACAGAAGGCGATTTCTATTCTGGGATCAATTATGATTTAAATGCAGTATATGATTATATAAGAGCAAATAATGGCACTGTTTGGGATAAACATTCCATCGGGTCATCTGGGTGGGGATATAAAAAGACTTCTATTACTGTTAATGACATCTTGGAGAATAAACAGTATTTCATATTCTTGGCTAAAAACGGGCAAATAAGTGAAGAAATTGATCTTAGAGGTTTTAAGATTCTACGCGGATCATATATCTTCAACATTTCTCCCGAAAAAGTACCAGATTCAATTGTAACAGATTTTAAAAAAGGTTTCCCAGTATACACCAAGTTACCTGAAAAGATTAACGGGTATTACCTTTACAGTGGTCCAATTAGACACAATTCAATAGAGGTCATTTTTTAAGTGTGCCACTCATCGACAGGCTCATAAGTCGCTCTGCTCATAATCGCTGCTCGCTTCCCGCTCCCTTGATCCTGCACGGTCGCAGCTCATAAGTCGCATTCGCTCAAATCGCTGCGACCATGCAGGACCCGGACCCGGAAGTCACTAAAGATTAAATTCCTCCTTATAGAATGCAGCGAGGGCAGCGTCGGTGGCGGCGTTAAGTTCGGTGAGCTGGCTCACGTCAACTTTGTTTTTCTTGCGCCAGGTCTCCAGGGCAGCCTTGTAAGGCGGGAGGATCTCAGCTTCTTTTGCGAGCACCTTCTGCATGATGCCGGTGCCCTGAAGATTGAAGAGGAGTTCCCAATTGAAATACCTCTCGTGATTCTCCTTTGAATTGTCGAGGTCGTAGGTATAGACGGTCTTTAGCAGATTGAAGGCATTGCGGCTCATGGGAGAGTGGCGGGTCTCATCGGGGGCGAGCATCCTGGGCAGTCCCTTCTCTCCTCCCTTAACCCAGACTGGAACGCAAACCGATGCCGGTGGATAGCCGATAATGGTCCACATCGTCGTAAGTTCGGGTTTCTCATTGTCTTTCACTCCCTGGAATACCATACTGCTGCGGGAAGTGATGCGAGTGATGAAGTCTTCGTCCGCATACCAGCCCCGTGTCCTGGGCTTGTTGAAGTCGCCGCTTTTCAGGTCAATCCCCATCAGGGGGTTCGAGAAGGATCTGGCGAGGTTCTCAAGTATGAAATCCACATTGACCGTGCGGTCGGCAATCGCCCTCCGTATCTGGCGCTCCGCTTCCATATAGCGAATCTGGCCCTTTCCCTCTTCAGGGGGACGGGTAGAGACAGAGTAGTTGCTTCGGACAAGGAATCCTTCAGGCGCAACCCCAGGATCATTTACATCATATTTTTTGTAGCCATAGTTATGGCATTCGAAATATGCGCAGTTGCCCTTGGCATCGATTACGCCCAGATTGGTGACCAGCCCCGTAGGATGCGGCAAGGAAGCGAGGAGCGCCTCGAATTCCGCCATATCCCTGCAGTTTGAAAGGGCTTCGAACTGGATCAGTCCGTTTCCCGAACTTGCCTTATCTTCAGCGGGACGGATGTCAACATTATACGACAGCGTGTTCATGATGCACAGACCCTGGGAGTTGACGCCGCCCCAAACAGCTTTCGGCTTGGTGATATCGGCGTTTACTATCCCGACGAAATCATATTTCTTCCCTTTGATGAACATCATCATGTTCTGACCCGGATCACCGGAATCACGGTTCTTCCACATAATGGGGCGCCCGTCCTCGGTAATCCTGCCGGAAATAATGACACTGGTGCATGCATGGGCAACAATCGCGTCCGACAGGAGGAAGAGGAAAAGCGCCAGAGCAGCCTTGAGTAATCTTGACATAGAGGAAGAATATGGTTTTATTTCCACCTGCGGTGGGACCAGAGGTAATTGGCGGGGGTCTTGCGGATGTCGGCCTCGAGGAGGGAATAGTAGCGTGCGAGCATATCTTCTTCGCTCATCTGGCGGCCGTCATCGCATATGGGGGTAAGGCGCATCTCGTAACGCCCGCGTTCGAGGCGGTCAAAGCATATGTACATCACTCCCAGGCCGTACCTGTGAGCCAGTGCGACGGCACCGGCCATGGCCTCGGTCTCCTGGTTCATGAACTTGCCTATATTGTGGCCGGTTGAACGCTTGTAGGGGTGCTGGTCATTGTCGAAGATGAAGACCAGCGGATCGTTCTTGTGGGCCAGCGCGAAGCGAAGCACGTTCTTCGATTCCACGTAGTAGCGGAAATCGGTCAGCGGGGCAGCCCGGTTGTCCCGGAAGAAATGGTCCCAGAAATCACTGAAAAGCCTCTTGTACACAACGCATATGTTCTCCTCCCCGAAAGGCAGTTCCTCGGGAGGGATCTCATAGCTGTACTGCAGGAAACCGCCGAGGGTCTCGAAATTCCCGAAATGGGAATTGAGCAGGATAACATGGGGATTGGCCTTGTAGATACGTACCAGCTCCTCCATCCCGCGGGCCTCGCACATATGGCTGTCACGCAGGCGCGAAGTCCCGGGGGCACATCCGCCGAACCACATGGCCTCGGCGAAGATCTCGCCCATATGCTTGTAATAGTCATGGGCCAGGGAGCTGATAGCCTTGTACTTAAGCTCGGGGAAACTCCTTGAAAGGTTGGTGATGATCACATCCCTCCGGTAGCGGACGACCTTCTCGGCAAACCATGCGAAAACCGACCCCATGGCATAATGGAAGCCCAGGGGGAGCTTCTGTAAAGGCTTGATTAGAGCCTTGAAAATCCTGTAGCCCGTCTCAGCCATTGCTGTTTCAACCGTTTGCCAGCAGGTCAGCGAATGCAGCCGCGTCGAACTTGGACGGGTCGTAGCCACTCTTGAAGCCGTATCCCTCGCAGAGGACCTCCATGCCGGCCTCAGAGGCAAGGGTATTTAGGACCTTGTTTCCGCCGCCTACCCAGGTATAGGACCCGAATGCGGCGAACCTGCGGCCCTTGACACCGCGGAGGGCAACCCCGTGCATGAAATCACGCACCGCGGGGAATATGTCCGTGTTGTAGGTCGGCGAACCGACTGCCAGGGTATCGTAACGGAAGGTCCCGGCATATGCGAAAGAGGGCCCCTGCTCAGCAACGAGGTCATGCACCTCGTTCGGGATCCCGCGCGCAGTAAGCGCCTCGGACAGGGCCTGCGCGGCGGCCGCGGTGTTGCCGTACATGGAACCATATACGATGTTGACCCCGTGGTCTGCGTCATACCGGCTCAGGCGGTCATAAAGGGAGACTACCTGGGGGATGTACTTTTCCCAGACAGGTCCGTGGGTCGGGCATATGCGCTGGATATCCAGGCCGGAAAGCTTGCGCAGGGCAGCCTGGACGGGAGCCCCGTACTTTCCGACTATGTCGGCATAGTAACGCTGCATCTCCGCCTTGAAAGCCTCGAATGTGTCCGTGCAAGGAGAAGACGCCTTGTAAAGACTTGACTGGTAATCCCTGATGTCCCCGCAGACAGCCCCGAAACAACCGAAAGCATCTCCGGAGAAGACTGTCTTCTGCTCATCAAGCCAGGTCACCATGGTCTCGGGCCAGTGCACCATCGGGACCATGTGGAAACTCAGGCTGCAGTGGCCCAGGGAAAGGGTATCGCCCTCCTTGACGAGGATGATTCCCGTGTCTATGCCATTGAATTCCTTGATCATCGCGGCAGCCTTGGCGTTCGTGACGATCCGGATGTCCGGCCACTTCTGGCGCACAGGAGCCATGAGGGCGGAATGGTCAGGTTCCATATGGTTGACTATCAGGTAGTCTACCGGTCTGTCCCCTATCTCGGCCTTGATGTTGAAGAAAAACTCATCGGAAAAACCGGCGGCCGCGGTGTCGATCAGGGCGACCTTGTCATCCACCACGAGGTAGGAATTGTAGGACACACCGTGAGGAAGCGGCCACTGCCCCTCGAACACTCTTCCACGCAGGTCGTTAACGCCCACGTAACTTATTCTGTCATTGATTTTGGAATGCATGGTTTCTTTTCGGAACTTTTCAGAATGTGGTCACAAATATACGAATTATTATAACTAAATTTGCATGAAACACACGCTCAATGACCATGAACACAAAGACCACAATCCTCCTGTCGGCCCTTTCAATCCTGCTGGCCGGCATCAGTTCACAGGCACAGACATTTACCGAATGGCATGACCTCCAGGTCAACCAGGTCAACCGGATGGATCCCCATGCAGACTTCTTCGCATTCGAGGATGCCGGGAAAGCCGGGACCTTTGACAAGACCGGATCCGCTCTCTACAAGTCACTTGAGGGCGACTGGACATTCAAATGGGTAGAGCATGCCGACCAGAGGCCGGTCGATTTCTGGAAGGAGAACTTCGACGCCTCCTCCTGGGGCACCATGAGGGTTCCCGCAATGTGGGAACTCAACGGCTTCGGTGACCCGGTCTACGTCAACATCGGATTCCCCTGGAGGGGACATTTCAAGAACAATCCTCCCGAGGTCCCTGTAAAGGACAATCACGTAGGCTCTTACAGGCGTGAGATCGAGATTCCCGCATCCTGGGACGGCAGCCAGGTCATTGCGCACTTCGGAAGCGTGACTTCCTGTTTCTATTTCTGGGTGAACGGACAGTTCGTCGGCTACTCCGAGAACAGCAAGGTGGCAGCCGAGTTCGACATCACCCCGTACGTCCACAGCGGCAAGAACCTCTTCGCATTCCAGGTCTTCCGCTGGTGCGACGGCACATATGACGAAGACCAGGACTTCTGGCGCCTGAGCGGCACGGCACGCGACAGCTACATCTACTCAAGGGTTAAGAACCTGCATGTCAAAGACCTGAGGCTCACCGCCGACCTGACTGACAATTACACCGACGGTCTCCTCAAGATTGAGGCCGACCTCGAAGGAGCTGCACTGCTGGGATTCTCCCTCAAGGATGCAGCCGGAAAGGAAGTTGCCACCGCGAATGCCAGGACTGCCGGCGGGAAAGTCACCACGACCATCAGCGTCCCCGCAGTCAAGGCATGGTCAGCAGAGATTCCGAACCTTTACACCCTCGTGACCGAGGTAAGGCCCCTTCCCCCCTCGTCAGGCCAGGGAGGTCCCAGGTACGCCGGAGCAGGAGTACCGGCTAAAACCGTCGCAGTCATCCCGCAGAAAGTCGGTTTCAGGAAAGTGGAGATCAAGAATTCCCAGCTCCTGGTCAACGGGAAGCCCATCCTCATCAAGGGCGTTGACAGGCATGAGATGGATCCCGACGGAGGCTATGTGGTCTCCCGTGAGAGGATGATCCAGGATCTCACCATCATGAAACAATTCAACGTCAATGCAGTACGCACCTCCCACTACACCAATGACCCCATCTGGTACGACCTGTGCGACCAGTACGGAATCTACGTAGTGGCAGAGGCCAACCAGGAAGGACACGGATTCGGCTATGGTCCCCAGTCAGCCGCCAAGACTCCCGCTTTCGCTAAGCAGATCCTCGAAAGGAACCAGCAGAACGTCGCGGTCTGTTTCAACCACGCATCGGTAATCATATGGAGCATGGGCAACGAGACAGTTGACGGCCCCAACTTCGAGAACACCTACAAGTGGATCCGCAAGACCGACCCCTCCAGGCCGATCCAGTGGGAACAGGGCAAGAAG
>CADCQP010000102.1 GCA_902803535.1 uncultured Bacteroidia bacterium
AGGACCTTGCCGTCGATGATCTGGGCCGTCCTGTGGACGGAAGCCACCTGGTCGGCATATGCGGGGGTAAGGTCGAATTTCGCACCCATACACTCCGGCTTGTCATATGTCTCTTCCATCGTGGTGAGAGCCACGAGCTGGTCGGTAGCATGCAGCCTGTTTTTGACGCTTCCGTCCGTGTTCTCAAAGAGCAACGTACTGTGGTTGACGTTGTTCAGACGGAGGATATCCCAGCGCAGGCTGTTCTGGGACATATCCCAGAAGCCGCCTCCAGCGGCGCTCAGGGCATTCTCCATGGTCGCATATGCGGGACACGGGAGGTCTTCTGACCAGCGTACGCCCTGGGATTCAAAGACGAAGGCTCCAGCATCCAGATGTCCGTGACTGTGACCGGCTCCTCCGGCCATAGCGCCCAGATAGACATCGCCCTCATCGAAGTTCCACCCAGTGTGAACCATCACGACCGGAATCAGACCCTTGCCGTACCATATGTCCTTCTCAGGCTTGACGGACTTCGTCAAATCGATCGGGAAATCCTTGATGAAGCAGGGAACTGCTGCCGCGACAATGTCACCGCCCGTGTACCTGCCCTCGTCGAGGAGACGGAGTTCATTCATCAGCAGGGACTGGTCGCCGGTCTTCGCTGCGAACCAGAACATTCCGGAACGTGGACTTTCGGTCAAGCTGGCTCCGTCGGCATATGAGAAGCATCCGTTGTTCGGGGATGCCATGTAAAGCATATATTTGCCGGTATCCATGAATCCGGGAACTTCGGAAAGACCGGCATCGTTCCCGAAAGCGGTATCCAGCATCTGGAGCAGGAGGGTCTCGAAACCGGTTCCGTAATTCCAATAGCCATAGCCTTCAGGATAGTTGCCATCCGGAGAGTACATTCCCTCCTGAGCGTGCCTGTTGCTAGGGATCGCTTCCTCTATAATCCTGGTACTAAGCTCTTTATCCTTCTCGTAAATGGCAATCGCAGAAGCCACCATTCCGGCGTTGCAGACCTGGTTCCAGTTGTTTACGGCAGGCACGTACCAGTGGTTGCTGCATATCTTCAACGCATAATCCGCCATGCATCTGTGGGCGGCGGTCCTCAGGTCCAGTGGAAGGTCATAGTAAAGCCAGTCATATCCGATCGCAACCCCAAGGGCCATCTCGCCGACGTCAAGGAAGTGCGAAGGATGCCAGTCCTTGAAAGCACAGACGATAGACATGTCGTTCTTGGCTGCCTCGAGATATTTCGGATCCTTCGTGATCCTGTAGGCATATGCGAAAGCGGTGACACGCTCGAGGGTTTTGCGCGACTGTGAGAGAAGGCGGGTGTTCGACGCGTCAAGCTTGTACTCGGGTACGTCGTTCTTTTCGATGCGTGCGTCTGCGAAGTTGATTATTATGTCGCTGATTTTCCGGAGGGTAGAATACTCCGGACCGCCCTTTTTCAGTTTGCGCGACAGGTCCTTGAAGCCGTCCGCGGTAATCATGATGCGGGGATGCCCGAGGGCCGCCATCGCTCCGTAGTCGAATGTTGCAGTAACATCAGCCGTGGTGTCATCGGCCTCTTCCTGGAATCCTCTCGGAACACCGCTGCCGCAAGAAGACAGCAACAGAATGGCCACGACCATTGACAAAAATGCTAACAGTCTCTTTTCCATATGATAAAGGTTTATTGTGCAAGTTACGAAAATTTGCCTAATTTTATAGCACTAACACACATCGACATGAAACGACTCTTCTCTCTGGCAGCCGCTGTACTGTTCCTGTGCGGTGCTGCAAATGCGCAGGAAGCTCTCTGGAGCAGGAATGCGATCACTTCACCCGAAATAAACCAGGACGGAACCGTGACTTTCCGCTATTTCGCTCCCAAGGCCATGAGCGTACAGGTCACCGGAGACTGCATCGCAGTCAAGGGCACAAACGCTGAAGGCAAGGAGGTCACCCTCAACCGCGCCGACATGAAAGAAGGCAAGGGCGGTGTCTGGGAATATACCACGGAAGTACTTGAGCCTGAGCTTTACAAGTACAACTTCGTCGTTGACGGGCTCACCACGGTGGACCCCTCCAACGTCTATGTAAACAGGGATGTGGCCTCCGTTTTCAACATCTTCATCGTCTCCCGCGAAAAGGGCGACAGGGGCTGGCTCTACCAGGCCAACGACGTCCCCCACGGCAATGTCTCCAAGGTCTGGTATGACAGCCCGACCCTGAAGATGAAACGCAGGATGACGGTCTACACCCCGGCCGGATACGTGGGCGGAAAGGACAAATATCCAGTAATGTACCTCCTCCACGGTGCAGGCGGTGACGAAGAGGCATGGCCGACCCTCGGCCGCGCAGCCCAGATCCTGGACAACCTCATCGCAACCGGAAAGGCCAAACCGATGATCGTTGTGATGACAAACGGCTATCCCGCGATTCCCGCGGCACCCGGAGAGTGGCAGGCCGGAATGTACAAGCCCGGAATGAGCGGAACTCCAGGAGGGCAGCCGGTGGCATCCATGCAGGAGAGCTTCCCCGATGTGGTCAACTACATAGACAAGAACTACAGGACAATCGCAAAGAAGAGCGGCAGGGCCATATGCGGCCTCTCCATGGGCGGCGGCCACACCTTCATGATCTCCAAGGAGTATCCCACCATGTTCGACTTCATCGGGCTCTTCTCGGCTGCAGCCAACCTCCACAAGACCGAGATGAGGAACGGCAGGAGGGTCAACCTTGAGGAATATGATCCGCAGACAGAGGCTCAGCTCGCGGCTCTCTTCGCCGCCAGGCCGAAGCTCTACTGGATAGGGATCGGAGAGACCGACTTCCTGTACAACGGCAACAAGGAGATCCGCGGCTACTTCGACTCAAAGGGCTATCCCTACGAGTATTATGAGTCACCGGAAGGACACATATGGCGCAACTGGAGGGTCTATCTCTCTGTGTTCGCGCAGAAACTTTTCTAAGTATATGCATATGAATAAACTGCTTTTCACCGCCATGGCGACGGTGATCCTCTGCGCCTGCAACAATGCGCCGACCCCGTCGGGAGAGATAGTCAGCGGAACCATATGGCCTGACACCCAGGGTGTGCATATCAACGCGCACGGAGGCGGCGTCCTGCAGTACAAGGATGCCTGGTACTGGTTCGGAGAGTTCAAGAGCGAGCGCACCAGCAATGCCCTCGTGGGTGTCACCTGCTACCGTTCGAAGGACCTGACCACCTGGGAGAACCTGGGAGTGGCCCTCAAGGTCAGCGAGGAACCTGGAAGCGACATAGAGAAAGGGTGCATCATCGAAAGGCCCAAGGTGGTCTATAACAAGAAAACCGGGAAGTTCGTGATGTGGTTCCACCTTGAGCTGAAGGGACAGGGCTACAGGGCCGCACGTTACGGAGTCGCCATAAGCGACAAGCCCGAAGGTCCGTACACCTTCCTCCGCTCGGGCCGCGTCAATCCGGGCATATGGCCGGAAGGAATTGACCCACAGAGCATAAGTGACGAACCACTGCCTGAGAAATCCTGGAGCCCGGAATGGGTTGCAGCTATCAGCGGCGGCTATTATCTCAAGAGGGATTTCGAAGTGGGCCAGATGGCCCGCGACCAGACAGTGTTCGTGGATGATGACGGAAAGGCCTATCACATCTTCGCCTCAGAGGAGAACATGACCCTGCAGTTCGCCTCCCTGACGGATGACTACACCGAGCATGACGGGAAGTACTGGAGGGTCGCCCCGGCCCGCCAGAACGAGGCTCCGGCCATATTCCGCCGTGACGGAAGGTATTGGCTCATATGCAGCGGCTGCACCGGATGGGCGCCCAACAAGGCCAGGATGTATTCGGCAACCGACATCCACGGCCCCTGGGTGGAATATGATTCCCCGTGCGTGGGTCCGGACCAGGACATCACGTTCGGCGGACAGAGCACCTACATCCTAAAGGTGGAGCGTAAAGGCAAGGAGCCTCAGTTCATCTTCATGGCTGACATATGGAGACCCAAGCATCCGATCGATGCCCGTTACATCTGGCTGCCCATCACGTTCAAGAAAGACGGCACTCCTGTCGTAGAATGGCAGGACAGGTGGAGCCTGAAGGACTAAGACTGACTGCGGGCGAACTATATGCCCTGAAAACCGTTCGCTACGCTCATCCCTCCCAACCTACGGTTGGGCCCCTCCCTCTCAACGAAGCCGAGGGCGGCTACGGGTTTTCAGGGCATATAGCCCGCCCGCAGGGCGCTAAGCAGCTTTAGCCTCGGCTACGGGACGCTGAACCTCAGGATGTTCTTGCATCAGCCTCTTCGCCCAGGCCTTGAAATCAGACCAGCGGTAATAGTTACCCTGCACCGGAGTGATCTGGGGCAGGGTTGCTTCATGCTCATTCCAGACCAGCTTGAAGAGGATGTCACCCTGCTTGTTCTTGTAGAACACAAAGAGGACTGTAGTAGCCATCGGGATAGTGTAGTTCTGGAACCAATACTTGGCATCCTCCGCCTTGTCCACTATCTTCCCACAGCCGTTAGCATTGATCAGCGTAAGGAAGGCCTCCACGACATAGTCGTGCCCAAAACGCAGGTTCGCGGCCATGTCCGGATTGCGGAACGCAGCCTCGGCCTTTTCGATGACGTCCTCCAGCAGAGGGATGTTGCCGTACCTGTTGACCTGGTCGTTGCAGTAGGATGAGTAATTGCTGGATTCCCAGATCTTAACCATGTCATCGTCAGAGATGTACCCGTCGAAGATGGGTTCCTGGGTGTAGTTCCGGTAGCCGCACAGCAGCATGCTGAGCTCGCTGAGGAACTTAGTCTTGCCGCCGTCGAATCCGTCCAGGAAAGAGACATCCTTGAAGAACGTTCCCAGTATCCTGTCGTAATCCACTATCCTCGAAGAGAACGCCGACCTGCTCTCACCCACGGGAGAATCGAACTGCCCCTTGAAGTAACGGATAAACTGCTTCGGGGCACTGGTGGGAGCGGCGATAGTCATGTTCGTATGGCTGGATTCCATGTATATGTCCAGTTTGGGATTCCTCCCCTTGAGACTTACGCAGAAAGAGCCCATGCTGACGATACTGCGCTGCGACGTGGACACAACGGCATCCACCTTCTTCGCGCCTTTGAAGACAGCGGGGAACTGGTCATATGTCCATTCTCCGATTTTCTTGTGCTGCTCGTAACCGAGCGGAACGAGGTCCCCTGAGTTCACGAAAGGCACGAGGTAAAAGTCCTCGTATTTCCTGTAGAACTCTTCGCCTTTCGCCGTAAGCCGGTTCTCCTCATGTGCCTGGGTAAAGACTTTGTGGATAAGGTCATATGTCCCGGAATTCCACGCGGTGCGAGACCCGTGACGGCCGTAATGACTGATGTAGAAGGGCTTGTAGCCACGGGGAGCCTTGCTCATCTGCCCCAGGTCGGAGGGACCCAGGCGGTGGGGGCCTTCCATTCCACTGCGCAGGCGCCAGTCCGCGCGGACCTTGTCGAGTACGTCATATGTCTGGGCATCGAGCGACGCGCAGAAAACGAGCGACGCGACGGCAA
>CADCQP010000103.1 GCA_902803535.1 uncultured Bacteroidia bacterium
CGGTAATTCCTGTACCGCATGCAAGCGTCTCTCCTTCAACTCCTTTCTCGAAAGTGCGGACATGGAGGACATCCCCTGCAGGGGAGATGAAGTTGACATTGGTGCCTTGCGGTGCGAATTCCTCCCTCCAGCGCAGTTCCTTTCCCTCTGCCGCGACATCCACTTCTTCCACGTCCGGTACGAATTTCACGAAATGCCTGGTGCCGGTGTCCAGGAATGTCCCTCCAAGCAGTTCATGTGCCTCGGCGACATCCTTCATTCCCAGGCGTACGGTCCAGTCCCGGTCTGATGTGTGATTGATGATCAATGCCGTATGGGGACCGTCAGGGGCCAGGAAAACGAAAGATCCGCCTTCACTTGGCTTAATGCCCAGCATGTCGGCGAAGGCTGTGATGCACCGGCCGCCGTTTCCGCACATCATCCCTCCGCTGCCGTCCGGGTTGTAGAACTCCATGCTGAAATCATATCCCGGGGCTTCTCCCAGGATCATCAGTCCGTCAGTGGAGTATTCCATACAGAGGAAGGATATGAACTGAGGATTACGGTACTTGGAAACATCTGTTCCGCGTCCGTCCAGGACTACGAAGACATTGCCTGCTCCGGAGAATTTATGAAGGATCGGGTCCATATGCTTAGTCGTTTCCCATCATTTTCCGCACGAATGCGGCCAGCAGCTTCACTGCGGGGCCGATCTTGTCGGAGTCGATGTAGGAGAAATTGAGTCTCATGGTGTTACGGTGGCTCCCGTCAGTGAAGAAGAAGGAGCCGGGGACATATGCGATGCCGGAGGAGATAGCCTGGTCATACATCGCGAGAGTGTCGCAGCCTTCGGGCAGGGTGACGAAGATGAAAAGGCCACCCTGGGGATGTGTCCATGTGGCCCCTGAGGGCATTTCCTTATCCAGCTCATCCAGCAGGATGTCCCTCTTCGAACTGTAAAGGGCCTTTGCCTTGGCAAGGTTGGCATCCAGCCGGCCACTGCTCATCCAGTTGTATGCCAGGTACTGGTCGAATACTGGAGGACAGAGGTCCAGCGCCTGCTTGCAGATGTAGACCTTCTGGATTATCTCTTCAGGTGCCTCCATCCATCCCAGCCTGAACGCCGGGGCGAAGATCTTGGAGAAACTGCACAGGTGGACGGTGCGTTCTGGGGCGAGGCTGCGTATGGTCGGAACATCCGTTCCTTCGTATCTGAGCGCCCTGTAAGGGCTGTCCTCCACAATCAGGAAGTCTCCGCGCCTGGCCAGGTCCACCAGCTCCTGCCTCTGCTCAAGTGTCATTGTCGCTCCGGAAGGATTCCCGAAGTCGGGGATGACATATGCGAATTTTACCTTGCCGCAGCTTCCGGGATCAGCCCTGAATTCATCCAGGGTGCGGAAAGATGCCCTGTAGTCCCTGAAAGACTGGATAGCGCCAAGGTATGTGGGACTTTCTGTCAGGACCACTTCTCCCGGGTTGAGGAAAACCCTGCCGCAGACATCGATTCCCTGCTGGGAAGAGGTGGTGACCTGGATGCACTGCGGGGTTTCTCCCGTGCGGCGGCAGATCTCTTCCACAAGTTCGGGAACACCCTGGGTGCCGCCGTACTGCATGGCCTTGGCCCCATATGTTTCCATTACTTCGGAAACTATCCGCGCCATCTCTGCCGTTGGGAAGGTGTCCGGAGACGGGAAGCCCCCGGCGAGGGAGTAGATCTTGCTGATGTCCACCTTCTTGAAGAGCTCCCTTGTAGGGGAGGGCATGAAGGCGGGCACGTCGTCTGAAAAGAATCTGCCGTAATCTTCCATTATCTCAGCAGTTCTTCGAGATGGATGGATCCTTCAGTCTTCTCGTCGCGGTATTTGACGATGACAGGGCAGTAAAGGCTTACGCCGCTGCCTGCGGCAGGTCCGTGGGTCAGGGGCTTGCTGCCGCTTACTACTACCGCACCCGGCGGTACCACTATCCTGCCGTCGTCATTGCGCTTGATGAATTCTCCTGTAGTGGAGTCGAAGATGGCAGTGGAGGAGGTGATTATCACCCCGCTGGCGATTACGGCCCCTTCACTGATGAGGGTACCTTCATAGATGCCGCAGTTGCCTCCCACGAAGGCTCCGTCTTCTACTATTGTAGGCAGGGCGCCGGCCGGTTCGAGTACTCCGCCGATCTGGGTCGAGGCAGACACGTGGACGTTCTTCCCGATCTGGGCACAGGATCCAATGGTTACATGTGAATCCACCATGGTCCCGGAATCGACATATGCTCCGACATTTACATATGACGGGGGCATAATGATGGAGCCTGGGGCCATGTAGGCTCCGCGCCTGACCGAACTGCCTCCGGGGACGAAGCGGACCCCGTCTTTAACCTCGAAACTGCGCTCAGGGAAGGTGTCCTTGTCGATGAAGCGTCCCATCTGGACCATCTTGCCCAGCTTGAATCCGGCCAGGATGACTTCCTTGACCCACATGTTCACTACCCACCGTCCGTCAACTTTCTCGGCTACGCGGAGTGTACCTGCCTCCAGGCAGTCCATTACTTCGGTAAAGGTCTCAAGTGTTATTTCTGCCATAAGTCTGCGAGTGTCTTTGCAATGATTTCTTCTGTTTTCGGGGTGGCTTTCACCAGTGGCAGCCTGAGGCTGTTCTCCATGAGCCCGAGCTGGGCCATCGCGGCTTTGGCAGGAGTCGGGTTGCTCTCGATGAAGAGATTGCGGAAGAGGGGAGAGAGCCTGTGATGCAGTGCCCTGGCCGTGACTATGTCGTCATTCAGCAGGGCGTGCACCATGTCGGAAACTTCCTTCGGAGCAATGTTGGAAGCAACTGATACAACGCCTTTTGCCCCTGCTGCCATCAGGGCGAGCGTGTCATCGTCATTGCCGCTGAGGACCGAGAAGCCTTCGGGGGCCTCGCGGATGATTTCACTGGCCTGGGCGAATATGCCTGAAGCCTCTTTGATGGCGACTATGTTTTCAACATCCCTTGCCAGCGCGAGGGTCGTGGCGGCCTGCATGTTGGCGCCGGTCCGTCCCGGGACATTGTAGATGACGATCGGTTTGGAGGTCGCCGCGGCGACTGCTTTGAAATACTCGTACTGTCCCTGCTGGGAGGGCTTGTTGTAATAAGGAACCACTATCAGGAATGCATCCGGACCATATGGCTCGAGCAGTTTCATGCTGTCGATGGTCCCCTGGAGCGAATTGGTCCCTCCGCCGACTATTACAGGGCGGCCTGCCGCATGCGCCTTGGCGGTCTTCAGGACTTCTATGCGTTCCTGCTCGCTCAGGCAGGGAGTCTCGCCGGTGGTGCCGAGGGGCACAAGGAAATCGACGCCAGAGGCAACCTGGCGGTCGACGGAAGCCGCGAAGGCTTCATAGTCAACTTTCCCGTTGGAGAACGGAGTCAGGAGCGCGGTGCCGCAGCCCTTAAGTAACAGAGTTTTCATATGATGAGGTCTTTGAATTCGTGTACTCCGGTAAGCCCTTCGGTGAGGAGTGCCGCCGTGACGGCACCTTCAGCGAACCCTTCCCTTGAGAAAGCCTCATGGGACAGGGTGATGAGGTCGCATCCGCTCCGGAACTCGACCGTGTGGATCCCGGCAACCTCGCCTTCGCGGATGGAAGTGATTTCAGGCATCACGGAGGTCTTTTCAGCCACTATTTCACCCAGGGACTTGGCCGTGCCGGACGGAGCATCCTTCTTGTGGATGTGATGTGTTTCGGTGATGTGAACATCGTAGCCATGGCCTGAAAGGATTCCGGATACTTTCCCGACGGCGGCGAAAAGGGCATTGACGCCAAGAGAGAAGTTGGAGGCCCAGATCATCGGGGTCTTCTGCGCCTCGAATTCGGCGATCACTTCATCCTTGATGTCATTCCATCCGGTCGTGCCCACGACTACTGCCTTGAAATTGGCGGCGAGCCATTTGTAATTGGCCCTGAAGGATTCGGGGAAGGTGAAGTCCACGCATACGCATTCTTTTGCAAGGGCAGGATCGACCGAGGTGATGTCCTCGCTGCAAGCAACGGGCTCGATTCCGCGCGCGCGAAGTTTCTCTTCGACCATATGGCCCATCTTTCCGTATCCAGACAAGATTATTTTCATGATTCCGATAATAAATGGTACATTTTCGTGTAGTCCCTGACGGCTGTCAGAAGGTCTTCCAGGTCGACATGTTCATCGTCCCTGTGGGCGAAGCGGATGCTGCCCGGACCGTAGATTATCTTCCTGCTGAAGCCATGCAGGTGTGGAGCATCGCTTCCGAAGGAGACAGGCCCCGTGGGAAAACCCTCGAGGGTGAAGTAACGGGAGGGCTCATCCCCTCCGTTTTCGGTGATTTCAACCGGAAGCCCTTCCGCGAGCTTCTTCACGGTCGGGGCGACCATGGCATCGCTTGCGAAGGTTGTCCTGAAATAGAGGCGGCATGAAAGAGACGGGCTCAGCACGTTCTGCGGATTGAGGCTGGAAAGCATTCCGACATTCCATGTAGTAGGACCAAGAAGCGGGTCCTCCGGGAAGTTGAATCCTCTGAGGGCCTCAAAGAAATCCATGAAAGCATCCACTGCACTCGAACCCCATTGCGGATAGCCTGAGTGGAAAGCCTCTCCCTTGAAGGTGAGTCCGAAACCTTTGGTACCCTTGGAGGCAGTGACCATCTTGTTCTCCGTCGGTTCCCCTATGATCAGGTTCTCTCCCTTGAATCCAGTGGCGTCAAATGCCTTGGCACCATGCGAGCC
>CADCQP010000104.1 GCA_902803535.1 uncultured Bacteroidia bacterium
AAAATCAAATGTGCTGTCCAGGAAGGCACCGTCGCGGCTGAACAGCACCACCCGCCCGTCAAAGGCAGCACCGACGACCAGGTCGCCATCTACCCGGGTAACCTTCCCGGTCTTCGCTCCCCTGTCGGCCACCTGCATGACGTTAAGGAAACAGTCCTCGGTAGCCGCTGCCTGCGGACATATCTCAAGGCGCCAGTGTCCGACATGATCCGGGATGCTCTTTTTCGTAGGGTCCTCGTAGTTCTTCTCAAACACCCAGAATTCCTTTCCGGGGCCACCGACTGAAGTAATTGAAGCAGACTCCGGAAGAAGGGTAGAACAACGCAGCATCCCCTCTCCGGCACACACAGTGGAGACATTGCCTTTAATCAAAGGCTCATCCTGGAAGTGAAGCAGGAAGAATTTCTTGAAATCCGGATTGGTTGACACTACATGGTCATATACCACCAGGGCTGCGGGCCTGGTCTTGTCATGCATATCCATGTACACGAATGACCTCCTGACATCCTTGGCTTTCGATGACCTGTATGCAGGAGTAATGTCGCACTTCAGGAACGAGAAATCCCTGTCGTTCCAATGAGAAAGGGTCTTTCCGAAAAGGAAATCATCGGAAAGCAGGTGCTCCAGATCCGGGCACTGATGCCCATAGTCCGGGACCCTCTGCCCGCCGTCATTGCCGAATCTTCCGCCGAAATCCTCATCAGGGTCGTAGATCAGCAGTCCGTTATGTGCTATGGTCCGTTTCGAGTAGAATGTGTTGTGGGGGTCGTTGTAGCTGGCATAGAAACCGCTGTCAAGGGCCAGGGGCTCTTTGTAATAGATATAGAAAGTCCCTGCATCCAGATGCTGGTGATTCCCGACGAACCGCTCTATCATCCTCATTTCGACGACGGCGGCATCCTCTCCCCACCCCGTACGGGAAATCATCGACCCCGTCGGAGAACCGAAATACCGCGTAAGCGGCAAGCTGTCAGGAGCTTTCATCTCGAGGTCATAATCCCTGCACAGCAAATCGAATATGAGCATATGCGCACTTATCTTCGACTTGCGGGCATATTCATATGCTATATACGGGTCTTTGAAATAGCTCGACGAGAGCATGGAGATATTTGAGTAGTCCGGATTGTCATAATTGTAGGAGTCCCCTGCAGGCAGGATGAGGCCGTTCCCGAAACGCCGGTATATCATGTCATATATCACGGTCCCGAGGCATTCATCAAACACCTGGCCCGCCCCGGCCTTCTCAAGCAGCCACTGACAGCTGAAATCACCTATCAGCCTGGGACTGATGTAGGCCGTACCCTGATGTGAGCCACTGCCTTGGAACACGTAATTCCTCCCCGGAAAGAACTTATCCTCAAGCAGATCCATCGTTTCTTCGAGCATCTTCGGATACTCATCGTATATGGCGAGCCCTGCGGCGAGGAAATCCCTCATGATCATTTTCTCGCTGTAATGGCCGCATATGTAGAGTCCCTTGCGGAAAGGCCATCCACATTCCATCATCTCAGCGCAGCGGATTATCTGCCCGACATATTCTTTCTTCTGGGACTCAGTCAGGAGCGGGAAGCACCAGTCATATACAAGCGCACCGACGAACATCATTTCACCACAAGGACGCGTCATGTCGTTCTCCGTCCCGAAACGGGCCCGCTTCAAAGTATCAAGCATCGCCACGACAGCCCTTCGCCCGGCTTTGATGTCCCCATCCAGGAGGTAGCTCAATGCATCGAGTTCCGATTGCATCGTCACTCCTCTCATCTGCATCCAGCTGTCGCTTTTCTTCCAGTTGATCCTTTGTTTTTCCCCAGGTGTCAACGGGACCGCAATCTGCCTCATCCGCTCAAGTGTCTCCTGAGCCTCCGGTCTTTTCATCCGCTCCCTGACTGAGGGGATGTCTTTTTTCTGGAGGAGGATACGCGGATGATCCGCCGGAGGGGTAAATACGTTAAAAGCCAGGGACAGTATGGTAAACAGGAGGCAAAGCATATGAAAAAGGGATTAGACCATAAGCAAATTTAGAATTTTTCTTCTATATTTGCATTCAGAATAGTATATATTCCGTAAATATCATTTACACGTATTATGAAAAAAGCTATTAAGATTCTGTTCGTTGCAGCCGCAATGCTGCTCGGAACACAGGCCTTCGGCCAGACCACTATCACTGCCGGTTATCAGCAGACAGCTTATCAAGGGGATGGCTATTCTTGGAACTACAACGGATTCTATGCCGGCGTTTTAAAGGCTTTCTCCATCACAGACGTCCTCTACTTTGAGCCGGGGATACTGTTTGATATGAGTTTCAAAGACGGTGATAACATTTCCTATCTCCGTCTTCCCCTCCACATCGGTGCCGGAATGGCTCTTGGCAACGGTTTCGACCTCTTCGCCAATGCCGGTCCCGGAATATCTGTCGGACTCTTCGGCACAGACAATCCGTTTGACGTTTATAACCGTTTCGATGTCAACCTCGGACTTGAAGCAGGACTTCGCATCAACAGCAAATACGAATTCCGCTTCGGATATGACTGGGGCCTTCTCAAAGCGATTGATGACAGCTCAGCTCATAAGAACATCATTCACGTAGGCCTGGCCTACTGCTTCTAGGATTCAGAAATCAATCCATAAAAAGCGGGAAGCTTTATCCAGGGCTTCCCGCTTTAATATTAATTAACCAATCCTTAACCTAAAGATATGACCTTAAAGGATTTCCTCAACAACGGCGACCGTTTTGCCGCCGGATGCGGCGCCCGCCTGGTCGAAATCGCCCCGGGGACTGCCACCGCTATTATGGAAGTTACACCTTCACATCTCAACGCAGGAGGTGTCTGCCAGGGAGGAGCCATATTCACGCTTGCAGACCTTGTGTTCGCCGCCCTGGTGAACCAGGGGGAAAACCTTAACTTCGCCATCAATTCGACAATCTACTACCACGTATCCGCCCGTGAAGGAGACACTCTCCGGGCAGAAGGACGCCTTTCATGTGACCATCACCGTATCCCTTACGCGGAAGTGGTTGTCACGGACCAGGATGGCCGGCGTATCGCCACATTTAACGGGCAAGCCTACACCGGCCGTAATCCTGTCTGTGTCGACGCCCTGCAATAGCAGTGGTCATTTCCTGTCTATGGCAAACTGAGTGCTTTCGCCGCTGCGGTAATACACATCCACCAGAGCACCGCCTGTCACCCTTCCTTTCAGGTCTATCCTGTCGGAACGGCCCTCCAGATACGCCAGGATATCATCCTTGTTCTCCCTTGACAAGGCAATCTCCTTGATCCGGAAGAGTCCCTTCTGGCCTTCAATCCTGTTGCCATGATGATAGAAGGGTACCATCATAACGCCACACAAGAGGACAATGACGCCCAAACCGCCCCAGCCTTCTCCAAGAAGGAAGCAGGCGGCTCCTGCAGGAATGCGCGACATCGATTGCTTTCTTCTGAAGGACTGCGTCCTCTCCTTCACGCTTATTGCCTGACTTGAATAACAGCAGCATCAGAAGTCCGCAGAAAGCAACGACACCGCCGAGTCCGACATTCACAAAATAAAGGCCGATGCCAGCGGCCAGTGCGATGGCAGATATTACAAGGTCCTTTGCAGTATAGACCTTCTTGAACTTGATTTCCAGACCGAAGGTAAGGGCTTTTTGGCGGAAAAGCAATTATTCTCAAAAGAGAAGAAAGCTACTTGCGCTTCTTGTAGGTCTTAGACCCTTTCATAGGGATGAAATGCCAAACCATCGTATCGCCTTTAAAGGACGTCACATCAATTATATGCTCACCATTTACTGATATGTGGGAGCCATCGAATGAATAGCCATATGGTTTCCCGTGATCGCTTAAGTCCGGATCATCTCCGTAATAGAAAGTCAAGGTCGTAGCCGTCAGCACTATATAATCTCCCACATTCCCTTCAGGGGCTTTGTCGGCATCATCATACACAGTTGAAATACAATCCCAAGTTCCTATCAACTTGCTTGCATCATCCCCATCATTATCCTTATGGCAGGAACTAAACAGGAAACTGACTCCTAGAAGAAGAGCCGCTGCACAAAAAAACTTTTTCATTTGAATAGCAGTTTGTCGTTAATACTAGAATTTCCGCTAAAGATATAAATATTTAACTGATAATCAAATGATCATCCATGAAGATGCAAGAAAACGAAGAGACAAAATAAACGATGGCTGCCAAAAGGCAACCATCGTTTTTAGTAGCGGGGGCAGGACTCGAACCTGCGACCTCCGGGTTATGAGCCCGACGAG
>CADCQP010000105.1 GCA_902803535.1 uncultured Bacteroidia bacterium
GGTATTAGCTCAGTTGGTAGAGCGATAGGTTCGCAATCTATAGGTCAGGGGTTCGAATCCCCTATGCTCCACGAAAAAAGGGTCGGCGTTTGCCGACCCTTTTTTCGTGAAGCAAACGATGCCGGCTTTACTCAATCTTTGATGATGCCATAAAGGAAAAATAATTAAATTTACGGCCAAAGACAGACAAGGCATATGGACAGGCAGGAATGTGAATCATTGCTTATGCGGCATGGGGTGAAATCCACGCCCAACCGGGTTATCGTGGCGGAAGCCCTCTCGGAGGCCAGAGAGCCTGTATCCCTTTCAGAATTGGAAGAAAAGATCGTCTCAATAGACAAGTCCGGCATTTTCCGCACCCTGGCCCTTTTCCGCGGACATCACCTGGTCCACGTCATCGATGACGGGAGCGGAAGCGCACGCTACGAACTCTGCCACAGCGAAGACGAACATGATGACGATGACCAGCATCTGCATTTTTACTGTGAAGTGTGCCGGCGCACCTTCTGCCTCAGTGAAGTTCCGGTGCCGGAAATATCTGTTCCACAGGGATATGAAGTCACATCCACTAATTTCGTCCTGCACGGCATATGCCCTGAGTGCAGCCGTAAATGACTCAGGTTACCGTGGGCTGACGGATGCATTTTGCAACCGTGTTGCATGAAGTTATGACTATATTTGCCTGCGGAAAATAAAAAAAGCAAGCATATGAAAAAGTCTTACAAGATCGAAGTTGACTGCGCCAATTGCGCAAATCTCGTTGAAGAGGCTGTAAATAAAGTGGAAGGAGTCAAAGAGGCTGTAGTCTCGTTCATGACCCAGAAAATGAAGATCGAATTCGAAGAAGGCGCCGACATCGACAAGGTTATGGAAGATGTCCTCCGCTCAGCGAAAAAAGTGGAGTCTGACTTCGAAATCCTCAACTGATGAGCAAGAAACAGAAAAGGATGCTTGCACGCATCCTGATCGCAGCCGCATGCACGGGTGTCCTGGCAGTAGTCCCGATTGAAGGATGGCCCCGGCTGGCCTGTTTCATCGCCGTTTACCTGCTGATCGGCTACGACATAATCCTCAAGGCACTCAAGGGCATAAGGAACGGCAGGGTCTTCGACGAGAATTTCCTGATGACCCTTGCGACTTTCGGAGCCTTTGCCCTGGCCATATACGAACGCTCGGGAGACTATCTGGAAGCTATCGCCGTGATGCTGTTCTACCAGATAGGAGAGTTCTTCCAGAGCTACGCCGTCGGACGCAGCCGGCAGAGCATCAGCGAACTCATGGATATCCGCCCGGACTATGCCAACATTGAGGTCGATGGTAAGATCGTCAGGACTGATCCGGATGAAGTCGGTATCGGGACGGAAATAATAGTCATGCCGGGGGAGAGGGTCCCCATCGACGGAACCGTCATCGAAGGGAGCTCAACCCTCAACACAGCAGCACTCACCGGAGAATCCCTGCCACGGGAGATCAATCCGGGCGAAGAGATCGTCAGCGGATGCATCAACATGACGGGTGAACTCCGCGTCCGGACAACCAAGGAGTTCGGCGAGTCCACGGTGTCAAAGATCCTGGAGCTGGTTGAAGACTCCGCCACACACAAAGCAGCTTCGGAGGACTTCATCGCCAAATTCGCCCGGGTATATACCCCGATAGTCTGTTATTCTGCACTGGCTCTCGCCGTCATCCCGGTCCTTGTCCGCCTCATAGCAGGCATGCCTCCCCAGTGGGACATATGGATTTACAGGGCCTTGGTCTTCCTTGTCATCAGCTGCCCATGCGCACTTGTGGTGAGCATCCCGCTGTCATTTTTCGCGGGGATCGGGGGAGCCAGCAGGGAAGGCATCCTGGTCAAGGGAGCCAACCTCATGGAGGTTCTCTCAAAGGTCAGGACAGTGGTCATGGACAAGACCGGCACCCTGACCTTAGGAGTCTTCGAAGTCAACGGGATACACGATGACGAAGATGATGAGAACCGGGACGAAGAACAGAGGGCCTACCTCATAGAGACTGCAGCACTTGCAGAGTGCTCTTCAACGCACCCGATAAGCAAAAGCCTCCGCAAGGAATATGGCAAAGAGATCGATCACTCGCGCGTTAAGGACATCCGTGAGATAAGCGGCGAAGGGGTTACAGCGGTTATCGACGGGAAAAGCGTTGCCGTCGGAAATGAAAAACTGATGCGGGAAGGTGGGGTTGAGCCTTGCCACTGCCACAGTGCCGGGACTATCATCCACGTGGCGGTCGACGGGAAATATGCAGGGCACATAGTGATGGGGGATGTGGAGAAGCCCCATTCGGGAGATGCTGTAAAGGCGCTCAAGGAAGCGGGAGTCAGGCACACCGTTATGTTGACCGGTGATGCTGATCCTGTGGCCAGACAGGTGGCAGACAGCCTGCACATTGACAGTGTCCACAGTGAGCTGATGCCTGAAGACAAAGTAAAAATAGTAGAAGAACTACTTAAGGATCAGAACGATAAAGAAAAACTCGCTTTTGTTGGCGACGGAATCAACGACGCCCCCGTGCTGATGCGGGCCGACATAGGGATAGCCATGGGAGCCATGGGCAGCGATGCCGCGATCGAAGCGGCCGACATAGTGCTTATGGATGATGATCCGCTCAAGATTCCGAAAGCCATCAGGATTGCCAGGTACACACTGGGGATAGTCTGGCAGAACATCATCTTTGCCATTGGAATCAAAGTAGCGTGCCTGATACTGGGCGCACTGGGCATTGCCAACATGTGGCTGGCCATTTTTGCCGACGTGGGCGTGCTGATCCTGTGCGTGCTGAACTCAATCCGGGCGATGCATGTCAAGAGGAAGTGAATAGACATTCTTCTCCACATCCACTACATATATCTTATCCCCGATTATGAAAAGCCCTTCCGGTTCATTCGGAATACCGGCTTCAATGAGGTCATATTTCCAGACGAGCTTCTTGGTAGCGAGGTTGTAGCAGCATATGAACTGTGTCGGGGGACCGCCGTACACCTGGTAAAGCATTCCTCCTTTGATCGCGGCGCCCTGGGTCGCGATAACGAATTCATCGGTCCACCTGTCCTGGATGTCAGCGGTCGTGAGGACGACCTCCGCACTGGAGACGGCGGGAGTCTTGAACTTGACGAACTGAAGGGAATTCCCCCTTGTGGGTTTGTTCCAGCTCTCCCATGAGAATCCGGTGATAAGGAGGTCTCCGGCATCCAGGTCCAGCACAACGTTGGGATAATAGAGTCCCATTTCCATCGGGGCGGGAAGGATGATCTTCTGTACAACCTCAGCAGCAAAACCGCCGCCGCCCCGGGTGATCCTGAACACGAGGATCAGGTGCTCTGCCTTGTTTTCCTGGCTGACGTAAACCAGGGGGAATTCATCACCCTTCCGGTAATACGTAGAAGAGACTACTGCGTTGTTGCAATGATATGTCTTCTTTCCCTCAAGGGCAATGCTCCCGAGAGCCTTGCCTGATGAAAGTTCGTATATGTCTATGGCAGGAGCCCCGTCATAGAACTGGAACAGCACATTGCCTGTGCCGGTTGCTCCCTGGGATCTCTCCCTGCCGCCGATGACTTCTTCCCTGTAAAGCTTTTCAAATTTCTGGGCCGATGCAGAAACGGCGATGCAGCAGGCCAGGATGGCTATCAGTGTCTTTTTCATCCTATATGGTTTTCCACAAAGGTAACTACTTTTAGCGAATAAAGGATTTATAAATTCACATTATCTTTGCGACCATGAATGAGACAGTTATCAGTTGCAGGCACCTTACCCACTATTATGGGAAGCGCAAGATCTACGAAGACCTGAATTTCGATGTGATGAAAGGCAGCATCGTAGGGCTTCTCGGAAAAAACGGGACCGGGAAGACGACCACGATCAACATCCTGATGGGATACCTCAAGCCGATGGCCGGGGAATGTACCATCTTCGGGGAGAACGTCCAGCGCATCTCGCCGGCTACCAGGGCACGCATCGCCCTGCTCCTTGAAGGACACGTACAGTTTTCCTACATGTCGATCGAGCAGATTGAAAGGTACTACTCCGCTTTCTATCCCAGCTGGAACCGAGAGGCCTATTACGACCTGATGGACAAGCTGAAGGTCGCACCCGGCCAGAAAATCTCCAGGATGTCCAACGGACAGCGTTCCCAGGTCGCCCTCGGACTGATCCTGGCCCAGAATGCAGACCTGCTGGTCCTGGACGATTTCTCCCTGGGACTTGATCCAGGCTACAGGCGACTGTTCTGCGAGTACCTGCGCGATTATGCCCGCGAGGGAGGGAAGACCGTCTTCCTCACTTCACACATCATCCAGGACCTTGAGAAGATCGTGGATGAGTGCATCATCATGGACTACGGCAATATCCTCGTGCAGGAAAAGACAGCGACCCTGATGGCGCGCCATCCGGGGCTTTCACTCGAAGACATATTCATTGACTTAACAGGAAAGTATTGATGGACAGAATGATTATCTACAAGGAGTGGATCAAGACCCGGGGCTTCCTCCTGGGGGCACTTGTGGTGCTCGCGATCCTTACCTCCTACACCATACTGAATCTGGCGAAGACAGTGGAACTCCAAGGCGCTGAAGTAATCTGGTCAACCCTTGTAATGAAGGACACGGTACTGATTGAAGCCTTGAGATACCTTCCCCTTGCCGCCGGCTGCCTTCTGGCTGTGTTCCAGTTTGTTCCGGAGACTACACGCAAGCGTCTCAAGCTGACGCTCCACCTTCCGTACCCGCAGGGGAAGATGATTTTCATGATGTACGCATATGGAATCACAGCCTACGTCGCCTTATGCCTCCTTCAGTCCGCCTTCCTGACCATTTTCCTCTGTAAGTGGATTGTGTCCGAACTCGTATGCAGGATCATGCGCACGGCCCTCGTGTGGTACCTCGCCGGACTGGCCGCCTACCTCTTCACTGTTGCGGCCCTGCTGGAACCCACTTGGAAACACCGCATCCTCATCCTGGCCGTCGCCCTGGGGGTAATGTATCTCCTCTTCCTTTCTCCAGTTCCGGAGTCCTACAACGGATTCCTTCCGTGGCTGGTTATCTATGTTCTTGGTGTTCAATTGCTAATCTATTACGGCGTCAGCCGCTTCAAAGAAGGTTTACAGGATTAATATGAAAACGGCAGGACGAATATTCATAGGCTTTTCAGCTGCAGTTCTGATCTTGTGGCTGGTGCCATGGCTTTACAATCTGGCGACACTGAAATCTTACTCGCCGCCATTCACCCTTTACAGCCCGGTCATACATGATTTCACCTATCTGGACCGTGAAGAGGGCGCAAAGAACTCCCTCCGTTTCATCGACAGGAAAGGGAATGTCCATGGAGACGAAGTACAGCCATTCTTCTACGCGTCCCTTCTCCATTCCAGGGGAGAATTCCCTGATTCACTGGACGGACGCGCCATAACCTACAAAGAGGCTGAAGATAACTCTCTGGTTATGACCTCAAGGCCCCGCGAGGTAGCAAGGCGGAACGCCCCGGTCTATCTTCTCATGGAGTCCGTCCCGGTCAGGATGGAACTCCAGGATCCCGAAGATGCCCTCGTAATCCGGAAGGACGGGATAAAAGTCTGGAACATGGCTTCGAACAAGATGCTTGAAGACAAGACGGCCGGACTAGCCTCACAGCTTTCCGCAAATGGTTTCGTCCACCCGGCGAAACTGCTCGCAGGAAATCCTTCCCACCGCAAGGAATACGATGAAGGATACCTTGTTACCGACAGCAAAGACCAGCTCTTCCAGATAAAGCAGGTGGACGGGAAAATGACCGCACGCAGCTTCCCGCAGGCCTCCGGGCTCGGGATCAGGCAGCTGTTCATCACCGAATACACGAATCACGCGACCCTTGGCTATCTGATTGACAAGGACGACAGGATGCATATGCTTAGGCCGGACGGGAGTGTCGTGGCTACTGATGTCATATTCGATCCGGTCAAGGACAATATCCTGGTAGTAGGAGACCTCTTCAACTACACAGTCAAGGTCTCTGACAACGACGGGGAAAAGTTCTACGCCCTGAGCAGTTCGGACTTCTCCCTCGTGGACTCGATGGAAAGGACCTATCCGACCGATGATGAGGTGAATCTCTGCGAGTATATCTTCCCGTGCAGGATCCGTTTCGTGTCTTCAAATGACGGTTATGTCAAACCTCGGTTGCAGGACTTTTCGCTCAAGGGGCTGCTGGCTGACCTGGTGATAATACTAGTAATTATAGTACTGAAACGGCGTAAAAAGGCCTCCTGATACCAATAATTGGTGATTGTGCCAGAATGCGGTTTTTCCCAACTTTGCATTGAAAAAATAAGCAAAATTTGAGAAAAGCCGCATTTTTCATAGTCCTGGTCTTGCTGACCGCAGCATATGCTCCAGCGCAGGAAAAAACGTCAGGCAGGATCATTTCCGCTGCATCCGGAACCCCTGTCCCCGGAGCGGCTGTCGTCTCAGGAAATACATGGGCGATTTCAGATTCACTCGGCAGGTTCTCCATCAAGGCCGGGCAGGGCGAGGAAGCAACGGTCAGCTGCATTGGCTTCAAGACAATGAAGACTTCCCTCAAGGAGTCAATGACTATCCGCCTCCAGGATGACATCCTTGCAATAAATGAAGTAGTCATCACTGCGGTTGAGGACCGCGGCCGCACATCCGTTTCCCGGATCGGCGAAGAAGCCATAGCACACATACAGCCTTCAAGCGTTGCCGACCTCCTTGAGCTGCTTCCGGGCGGAAGGGCGATCGACCCACAGTTCGCCTCACCGCAGATAATCAACATGCGTGCGGCCGGTTCAAGCTCCAACTACATGACTTCAGCGATGGGTACAAGGTTCCTCATTGACGGCAAGCCCGTCTCCAACGAGGCCAACCTCCAATACACACCTGCATGGTCAGCACTCGGAAGCGAATACGTGAACCTCGGGACTGACATGCGGACCATAAGCACTGAAGACATTGAATCAGTGGATGTCGTCCGTGGCATAGCTTCCGTCGAATACGGTGAACTCACCAGCGGGCTGTTCAAGATCAACAGGAAGAGGGGAGGAAGCGAGCTTCGCGGCCGGTTCAAGTCGGACATGAGTTCAAAGCTGCTCTATGCAGGCAAAGGCTGGGAATCCGGGGGGCAGGACAAAACCACCCTGAACGCAAGCATCAACTTCCTTGATTCCAGGCAGGATCCCCGCAACCCGCGCCAGAACTACAAGAGGCTCACCGGCAGCATCCGTGCAGGGAAGACCTGGGATTCCGCCCAGGATATGCGCAAAGTCCTGAATGTCAGCCTGGATTACACCGGATCCTTCGACAATGAGAAATCCGATTCAGACATCGATTCGGCAGAAGGATACGGTCCCATAGAAACCTACAAGTCCACCTACAACAGGTTCGCCCTCGGAGCCGACTGGACACTTACCTCCAAACGCGAAGCCACTTTCTTCCGTTCTCTGGCACTCATGGGATCCGCGACATATGAGAAAGACCTCATAGACAGGTGGAAGCATGTAGTGCTTTCCTCGCAGCTGCCTCTGTCCACATCCCTCGATGAAGGGGTGCATGACGGGATTAAGGTGCCTGCCCGCTATGATGCCACGCTCAAGGTGGACGGAAGACCACTGTACCTGTTTGCAAACGCGGTGGCGAACTTCCGGAAAGGAGCCCTCAGGCTTAAAGGCGGAATGGAATGGAACTACTCGAAGAATCTTGGCAAGGGTTCCATATATGACACCGAGCGTCCTCTGTCAACAACCATGGGGACACGTCCAAGGCCCTACGATGTAATTCCCGGGACGAATAACCTCTCAGCATTCGCGGAAGCGAACTCCGAAAAGGAACTTGGGCAATTCAGGCTCGAATGGATGCTCGGAGCCAGGGTTGAGACAATGTTCGGCGCCGGAAAAGAGTACAAGGTCAACTACAGGCCATACGTGGACCCGAGGGCCAACATACGCCTCAACCTACCGAAGACCGTCCTTTCCGGACATATGCTTGACATGGGATTCTACACAGGTGCCGGATGGCATACGATGTTCCCGACAATGGACCAGCTGTATCCTGCACCAATCTACGGCGACTGCATCCAGCTCAACTACTGGCCCAACGAGGAGGAACTCCGCCGGGTCAACTTCTACGTTTACAAGATCGATCCGACCAACCATGGGATCAACGCGGCCAGGAACTTCAAGGGCGAGGTCGGCTTCGATGCTTCATGGAACGGATTCAACTTCTCAATAGACTGGTTCCATGAAGACATGCGCTCGGGATTCCGCAACGCTTCGGAATACACCTCGGTCATCTTCAGGAGATATGACGCCACCGGAGTTGACAAGAGCACCCTTACCGGCCCTCCGGCCCTTGAAGACCTGCCTTTCACAATGGACACGCTCCTTACCGCATATGGCATAACCTCCAACGGAAGCCGCACCATGAAACAGGGTGTGGAATTCACGCTCAGCACCAAGCGGTTCAAGGGCATAAACACCAGGATCTACGTCAACGGGGCATATTTCAGGACCGTCTATACCAACAGCCTGGCCGAGTACGAGCGTCCCTCACAGCAGATAGGAGGAAAGCCATATCCTTACATAGGCATCTACGACCGCAACGACGGCAGGCTCTACGAGAGTTTCAACACCAACTTCATGTTCGACACCCAGGTTCCCAGGCTCGGACTGATCTTCTCCACATCCCTCCAGTGCACATGGTTCACCGGAAGCAGGGCAGAGGGGGAGGATGAAAGGCCCGTGGCCTACATCGACAAGGAACTGGTGCGGCACGAATACACCTCCGCAGACGCCGCAGACGGAGTCAAGTCACTGCTACAGAAGACATTGTCTCCAACCGCATATGTTTACGACAAAGTTCCTTTCGGAATGAACGTAAACCTCAAGGTCAGCAAGAAGGTTTACCGCGACAAAGGCACCTTCTCGCTTTTCGTGAACAAGATTTTCGATGTACAC
>CADCQP010000106.1 GCA_902803535.1 uncultured Bacteroidia bacterium
ATAGCCATAATAAGGCGGACGAAGGCAGCAGGATGGACAAGCATTGAGCAGCCCCTGGGGCCGGTACGGTTGCAGCGATTTGAGCGGATGCGACTTTTGAGTTGCGACCGGTCCGGTACGGTTGCAGCGATTTGGAGCGAAAGCGACGTATGAGCTGCAACCGTACCAGACCGGGGAGCTGAATGAGTAGGATAGCGCTGTCCTGAGCGTCCACAGAATGAGAATTCAGGGTGCCAGAGCCATTCTGTTGCAAAGGGAGTTCGCAAGCTGACGTGCTTTTGACCGAAAAAAAGTCCAGCGGTAATGCTGGACTTTTGAGAGCGGAATACGAGACTCGGAACCCGAGGCTGCGCCTCGGGTAGGGGGCCTTCGGCCCTCGCGCAATCCACGTTACCCCCTCGCCGCTTCCGCGGCGTTCCCCTCGGGGGACGGGTCGCGGGTCCGAGTCTCTAACCTGCAAAGTCAAAAGGCAGCCACTCGGGCTGCCTTTTGACTTTGAGAGCGGAATACGAGACTCGGACTCGCGACCTTCGGCTTGGGAAGCCAACGCTCTACCAACTGAGCTAATTCCGCAAGGGGGAAAGCTCCGTACATCGCACCGCTACGACCTCCTGCCCTTGCATCCTTCCGGCCCTGGGGGAATTCAGAGGGAGCTGGTCGTGTACGACTTTCCCATCGCAAATGTAGTGAATATTTCTGAATTTTGTTATCTTTGCATGCAAATTACTGAAAAAATGTCTCTCACTACCGACAGAATTTGCATGGAGGGCCTTTCCTTCGACGACGTCCTCCTCATCCCAGCTTACTCAGAAGTCCTGCCTAAAGAAGTTAACCTGAAAACGCGTTTTTCAAGGAATGTAAACCTTGACATACCTGTCGTTTCAGCCGCCATGGACACAGTCACCGAGACATCCATGGCCATCGCGATGGCGCGCGAAGGCGGAATAGGTGTCATCCACAAGAACATGTCCATCGAACAGCAGGCCTCCGAGGTCATGACTGTAAAGAGCGTGGCAAGGTCCGAAGGCCGCGACTACAAGGTTGCCGCCGGAGTCGGGATCACCCCCGACGCCCTTCTCCGCGCTTCTGCCCTCAAGGAAGCAGGCGTTGATGCAATTGTCCTGGACTCCGCCCACGCCCACAGCAAGAACGTGGTTGAGACCCTCAAGCGCATCAAGAAAGAACTTCCAGGACTGGATGTCGTAGTGGGAAATGTCGCGACCGCAGATGGCGCCAAGTACCTAGTGGATAACGGAGCCGACGCAGTCAAGGTAGGAATCGGTCCTGGGAGCATATGTACAACAAGGGTCATCGCAGGAGTCGGTGTCCCCCAGCTCTCTGCCATATATAATGTAAAAGAAGCTATCAGGGACAGCGGCGTACCGGTCATCGCCGACGGCGGAATCCGCTACTCCGGAGATGCCGTCAAGGCGCTTGCGGCCGGAGGAGACTGCGTAATGTGCGGCCTGATGTTCTCCGGAACTGAAGAAGCCCCGGGTGAAGTCTTCAGCGAGAACGGTGTCATGTTCAAGACTTACCGCGGAATGGGATCCAAAGACGCCATGCAGGCCGGCTCATCCGACAGGTACTTCCAGAGCGGTTCGAAGAAACTGGTTCCCGAAGGGATCGTCGGCAAAGTCCCCTACAAAGGCAGCGTGATCGACATCCTCTACCAGCTGCTGGGAGGTATCAAGGCCGGAATGGGCTACTGCGGGGCTCCGGACCTCGCGACCCTCGGCAAGGCTTCATTCGTCCGCATATCGGAAAACAGCCTCCGGGAGAATCATCCGCACGACGTGGTCATCGCAAAAGAGTCTCCCAACTACAAGAAATAGCTTGCCGGCACATATGGACAAGATACTGATAGCGGATTTCGGTTCACAGGTGACACAGCTCATCGGACGACGCCTCCGCGAGTGCGGCGTATACTGTGAGATCTACCCGTACAACAAGATCGAACAGATCCTCCGCGACGGTGTCGAAGGGCTGAAGGGAATCATACTCTCCGGAAGCCCCTGCTCGGTACGCAGCAGCAACGCCCCCGCCATCGACCTGTCCATATGCCGCGGCCGCGTGCCCGTCCTGGGCATATGCTACGGCGCCCAGTTCCTTGCCGCCAGCTACGGTGGTGAAGTCGAGAACTCCGGGTCGCGCGAATATGGCCGCGCAATGCTCAGCATCAAAGAAGAAAGTCCTCTGTTCAAAGGAGTTCCGAAAGTCACCCAGGTCTGGATGTCACATGGGGACTCCATCACGCGTCTGCCGGAAGGAGCGTCCGTACTGGCCTCTACCAAAGACGTGGAAAATGCCGCCTTCCATTTCGCAGGAGAACAGACATATGCCGTACAGTTCCATCCGGAGGTCTATCACACCCCCGAAGGAGCGAAGATGCTTGCGAATTTCGCACTGGACATATGCAAATGCGCCGGCGACTGGACCCCGGCAAAATTCATTGATACCACTGTCGAATCCCTAAGGCAGACCCTGGGAGACGACAATGTCATCCTCGGCCTCAGCGGCGGAGTCGATTCCACCGTCGCCGCGGTTCTTCTCAACCGCGCAATCGGACGCAGGCTCACCTGCATATTCGTCAACAACGGCCTCCTCCGCAAGAATGAATTCGAGGATGTACTCGCTTCATATGAGGGGATGGGCCTGAATGTAATCGGCGCAGATGCATCAGAGGAATTCCTTTCAGCTCTCGAGGGAGCAACATCCCCAGAGCAGAAACGGATGATTATAGGTCGGCTCTTCATCGAAACATTCGATAAATACGCTCACGGGTTAAGCGATGTTAAATGGCTTGCCCAGGGCACCATCTATCCCGACGTCATCGAATCAGCCGGGATTCCTGGCATCGCTTCGAAGATCAAGTCACACCACAACGTAGGCGGACTGCCCGAGAAGATGGGACTGAAGGTTGTGGAACCGCTCAGGATGCTTTTCAAGGACGAAGTCCGCAGGGTTGGACGCGCCCTCGGCATTCCTGAAAGCCTGATAGGCAGGCATCCATTCCCCGGCCCGTCCCTGGCGATCAGGATCATCGGTGAAATAACCAAGGAAAAACTAGACACACTGCGTGAAGCGGACGATATCTTCATCAAGGCGCTGAGGGCATATGACTGCTCTGCAATGGACTTCCCTTCCGCATCGGACCCGCGGCTCAAGGCCGGCAACCTCTACGACGCCATATGGCAGGCCGGCGCCATCCTCCTTCCCGTGAAGAGTGTCGGAGTCATGGGTGATGAAAGGACCTACAAAGATGCCATAGTGCTCCGTGCTGTGGTCTCCACCGACGCCATGACCGCCGACTGGTTCCACTTCCCATATGATTTCCTCGCGAAAGTCAGCGATGAAATAATAAACAAAGTGACCGGAATCGGACGCGTAGTGTACGACATCTCATCCAAGCCACCCGCAACAATCGAGTGGGAATAAATTGAAAATCAATTCTTTATCCTAATAAAAATGACAACTGGAAACGTTCGTCCCGCCAACATGGAGCGGATTACAACCCCCGCTTTGGCCAAAGCATTCATTGAAGAACAAGTAAAGGAACTGCGCGAGCAGATCGGCAGCAAGAAAGTACTGCTTGCCCTTTCGGGCGGTGTAGACTCATCGGTAGTCGCGGCCCTGCTTATCAAAGCCGTAGGCCGTCAACTGGTATCAGTTCACGTCAACCACGGCCTTCTGCGCAAAGGAGAGGCTGAGCAGGTAGTGCGCGTATTCCGCGACGAGCTCGGCGCCAACCTGGTGTACGTAGATGCAACCGACCGTTTCCTTGACAAGCTGGCCGGCGTAGCCGATCCCGAACAGAAACGCAAAATCATCGGTGCCGAATTCATCAGGGTATTCGAAGAAGAAGCCCGAAAGCTGGACGGTATCAGTTTCCTCGCCCAGGGCACCATTTACCCGGACATCGTCGAATCCGGTCCCGTCAAGTCACATCACAATGTGGGCGGTCTTCCCGAAGACCTCCAGTTTGAGCTTGTAGAGCCTATCAAGCTGCTCTTCAAAGACGAGGTAAGGGTCGTAGGCAAAGAGCTGGGCCTGCCCGACAACATGGTTTACCGCCAGCCCTTCCCCGGCCCAGGCCTGGGAGTCCGCTGCACCGGCGCAATCACCCGTGACCGCCTGGAGGCCCTGCGCGAAAGCGATGCTATCCTCCGTGAGGAGTTCGCGAAGAACGGGCTTGAAGGCAAAGTTTGGCAGTACTTCACCATTGTCCCGGACTACAAATCTACCGGAGTCAAGGACGATAAGCGCAGCTGGGACTGGCCGGTGATCATCCGTGCCGTCAACACCCGCGATGCAATGACGGCGACCATAGAAGAAATCCCCTATCCCCTGCTGCATCACATCACGAAACGTATCATTACGGAAGTTCCCGGGGTGAACCGCGTTTTGTACGATCTCACCCCGAAACCTACAGGAACGATCGAGTGGGAGTAAAACCTCCCACTCCCCTATTTGATCAGGTTACCCAGGATATCCCTTGAAATCTGGCGGGTTATAGTGCGAGTCGCTGCCGAAGTGGCATTCTTGACCGCACGGCCCGCCTGATCTTTTACTGAAGTCTTTGACTTCTTTCCGGTAACGGAATTGGACACGGCAGTCCCGACGGAGCTGGCAACGCTGGCGGTAACCGCAGTAAGCACTGCAGCGACCACTTTCGAGAACATGCCTTTCTTTTTCGAACTCTTCTCGGCGGAAGAGCCCTTTCCCTTGTCCAATTCCTTCTGGGCCTTGTGGGCCTCTTCCTCGGCCTGTGCGAGAAGCACCTCATATGCACTCTCATTGTCCACAGGAGTGTCATAGCGTCCGTAGAGCCTGGAGCCCTTGATGATGCGGTCGCGCTCTGACTCTGTGATGGCGCCTATCTGGCTCAGCGGGAAAAGTATCTTGGACCTTTGAACTACCATCGGTGCGCCTTTTTCGTCCAGGAATGAAACGAGGGCCTCTCCGGTTTCCAGGTTCATGATGGCCTCAGAAGTGTTGAAGGCAGGATTGGTGCGGAATGTCTCTGCAGCAACCGCGACGGCCTTCTGGTCACGCGGGGTATATGCCCTGAGGGCGTGCTGTACCCTGTTTCCGAGCTGTCCGAGGATGCTGTCGGGGATGTCGGACGGACTCTGGGTCACGAAATAGACTCCGACTCCCTTGCTCCTGATAAGGCGTACGACCTGCTCGATCTTGTCCACAAGGGCTTTCGAGGTGTCATCGAAAAGCATATGCGCCTCATCGAAGAAGAAGACGAGCTTGGGCAGCGGCAGGTCTCCGACCTCGGGAAGTGTGGTGTAGAGTTCGGACAGAAGCCAGAGCAGGAATGTCGAATAAAGCTTAGGCTTGAGCATCAGCTTGTCGGCGGCGAGAACATTCATGATGCCCTTTCCGCCCTCGCACTGGAGGAGGTCGTTG
The DNA here is from genome assembly GCA_902803535.1 of uncultured Bacteroidia bacterium. Taxonomy (GTDB): domain Bacteria; phylum Bacteroidota; class Bacteroidia; order Bacteroidales; family UBA932; genus Cryptobacteroides. The sequence continues at coordinate 5,419 of CADCQP010000106.1, forward strand.
ACATCGAACTCAGGCTCACCGAAGAACTTGTCGGCTCCCTCCTGCTCAAGGGTGAGGAGGGCGCGCTGGATGGCCCCGACGCTTGCCGGAGAGATGTTTCCATATGTAGTCCTGTACTCTGCAGCGTTGCGGGCTACGAAGTCAAGGACAGCCCTGAGGTCCTTAAGGTCCGTCAGGAGAAGGTTGCAGTCGTCAGCGATCTTGAAGACTATGTTCATGATGCCGGTCTGGGTGTCGTTCAGGCTGAGCATCCTGGAGATAAGCTGAGGCCCCATCCCGGACATTGTAGCCCTCATGGGATGACCCTGCTCGCCGAAAACGTCGAAGAAACGCACCGGACATCCTTCGAAAACGGGATTCTCGATGCCGAACTCCGGCATCCTCTTCTCGATGAATGAACTGATCTTGCCGGGCTGGCTGATTCCGGAAAGGTCGCCTTTCATGTCGGCCATGAAGCACGGCACCCCTGCCTGGCAGAATGTCTCGGCCATTACCTGCAGGGTGACCGTCTTACCTGTTCCGGTAGCTCCGGCGACAAGTCCGTGGCGGTTGCACATCTTGCCGACCAGAGAGATCGGACCTTCGTCGCAATGGGCTATGTACAGCCCTCTTTCTTTATCTAGCATATCTGATTCAATTTATTGTTATTCAGTTATATCCTTCCTTGAAGTAAATTTAAAGTACCACATGTACCACAGCAATATGGCGACGGCGAAGACGCTGGCTCCTATCGGCAGGCTCCACTCCGAGGGCAGCCCCAGTCCGATTCCGGAAACGCATATGAATGTCGTAACCACCGATGTCATGAATGCAGCCGGAAGCAATGTAATGAGATACCTGTGCCCTTTGCCGACCCTGACAAGGTAAGAGGTGACTGTCCAGAGCATGAACACGGCCAGCGTCTGGTTAGCCCATCCGAACCAGCTCCAGACCTTGTTGAAACCGTTTGAATCGGCCACATTGTACCAGAGCATGAGTCCGGAAATGCAGAACAGGGGGATGGCCACGACAAGCCTGTTCTTGATCTTTTTCTGGTCGTACTTGAAGAATTCCGCCACTATGATCCTGGCGCTGCGAAGTGCTGTGTCTCCGGAAGTAATCGGGGCTGCGACGACTCCCAGGAGGGCCAGGATCCCGCCAAGGAGGCCAAGCCATCCTTCAGAGACCTTGGTCACCACCTCTGGTGCCTGTGCGGAAATGGATGAACCGACCTCGGCCGCTCCACCGTCAAAGAAGAAATAGGAAGAGACAGCGGCCCATACGAGGGCGACGATCCCTTCCGTGATCATGGCCCCGTAGAAAACCGGACGGCCGTACTTCTCGTTCTTCATGCAACGGGCCATCAGCGGACTCTGGGTGGCATGGAAGCCGCTTACGGCTCCGCAGGCGATGGTGATGAAAAGGCACGGGAATATAGGCTGCCCCTTGACTCCTACCGACGGTCCCATGTTCTGGATACCATTCCAGAGTTCAGGGATATGCGGCCATTTGACGAAGAGCCCAATCATCAAGGCGAAGGCCATGAAAAGGAGGGCGAATGCGAACAGGGGATAAATCCTGCCGATGATCTTGTCGATAGGAAGGAGGGTTGCAATCACGTAGTAGATAAGCACTACCGCGACCCAGAACATTATGGAGGCAAAGCTTCCGGATCCGGCCAGAGGAGCGATATCACCAAGGATGAGCGCCGGGGAATAGACGAAGACGGCTCCGACCAGGAGTAGGAGGATAAGGGAGAAGACGAGCATTACCCTTTTGGTTCCTTCTCCAAGATACCTACCGACCAGTTCGGGGAATCCAGCCCCGTCATGCCGGATCGAGATCATTCCGGTAAAGTAGTCATGGACCGCACCAGCGAAAATGCAGCCGAAGACGATCCACAGATAGGCTGAAGGTCCGAACTTGGCTCCCATGATCGCCCCGAAGATAGGTCCGGTCCCGGCGATGTTCAGGAACTGGATCATATAGATCTTCCACAGGGGCATGGGGACGAAATCGACCCCGTCGGGATGCGCCATGGCGGGTGTAGGCCTGGCGGGTGAAGGACCGAATATCCTCTCCACGAACTTCCCGTAAAACAGATAGCCCAATAACAGGGCGGCTACGCTGATAATGAATGAATACATACCGGAAATGCTTCTACGGTTCGCAAACTCTACAAATTTAGAAAAAAACTGCAGAAAAAATACTAATTTTGTAGTATGCACGATCTAAGTACACCACATATGAAAAAAATCACTTTATGCGTATTGGCAGCCTCCGTGCTCGCATTGCTTTCCTGCAAGCAGGATGCTCCGCAGTGGAGCCCTGCAGGAGACCACATCATGACCACATGGGGTGAAGAAGTCACCCCGGAAAACGTCCATCCCGAGTATCCGAGACCCCAGCTTGTCAGGGGGAACTGGATGAGCCTGAACGGCCTTTGGGACTATGCCGTCACCGGCAAGGACGCAGCCCAGCCCGAGAATCCGGACGGACAGATCCTCGTCCCGTTCGCCATCGAATCTGCACTCTCGGGAGTCGGCAGGACATTTACGGAAAACGACGCCCTGTGGTACAAGACCGAGTTCAAGAGGCCGGCATCATGGAAGAACAAGAGGGTACTGCTGAACTTCGAGGCAGTTGACTGGTCGGCAGAGGTTTTCGTCAACGGAAAGAAGGCCGGAGACCACACCGGAGCATACACCCATTTCTCATTTGACATCACTCCCCTCCTCAACAAAGGAGCAAAGCAGGAGATCGTCGTAAAGGTGCTCGACGGGACCGACAACAATTTCCAGCCCCGTGGCAAGCAGGTCAAGAACCCGCGCGGCATCTGGTACACAGCTGTTTCCGGCATATGGCAGAGCGTCTGGGCCGAGGCTGTCGACCAGGCATATGTCTCTGACTACAACGTTGTTTCCAGCGTGGCTGACGGCAGCGTAGCCGTTACCGTTGATGTTGACGGAGCAGCTCCGGGAGACCAGGTTGAAGTTTCAGTAATCGAAGGCGGCGTCGGATTCTCCACCGAGTCCGTATCAGCCGGAGCCAAGACCCTTGCATCCGCATCCGGAAATCCCGGTTCCCCCATCACCATCAAGGTTCCCGATGCCAAGTGCTGGAGCCCCGATTCACCCTGGCTCTATGGCCTGCGCTTCAAGCTTGTCCGCGGCGGAAAGACCCTGGACGAAGCTACCGGCTACACTGCCATCCGCGAGATCGCATCCAAGGTTGATGCACAGGGGCACAAGAGGTTCGCACTCAACGGCAGGCAGATATTCATGCTTGGTCCTCTCGACCAGGGATGGTGGCCGGACGGACTTCACACCGCTCCCTCGGATGCAGCCCTCAAGTTCGACATCGAGAAGACCAGGGACCTGGGATTCAACATGATCCGCAAGCACATCAAGGTTGAGCCTTCACGCTGGTACTATTACTGCGACCAGCTCGGTATCATGGTATGGCAGGACATGCCTTCCTTCGGCGTCCATGACGGAGCCAGGTGGGAAAGGGTCCTCTACAATGCAGGAACCGACTTCGCCGCCACTCCCGAGGCAAAGGCCAATTACCGCAAGGAATGGTCTGAGATCATCGCCCAGCAGAAGAAGTTCCCCTGCACTGTCGTATGGGTTCCCTTCAATGAGGCATGGAGCCAGTTTGACACTCCGGAAATAATTGACTTTACGCACAATCTGGACCCGACCAGGCTGATCAACATGGCTTCTGGCGGCAACTGGTGGACAAGGGAAGACGGCTCCAAGGTCGGCGACATAATGGATGCCCACAACTATCCTGAGCCCAGGATGAGGCTGGTGGATCCTGACCTCATCAACGTAGTCGGCGAATACGGAGGAATCGGACTCCCCGTTGAAGGACATCTCTGGCAGGCAGACAAGAACTGGGGATATGTCAAGTTCAACGGAGGCGATGAAGTCCTTGCCAAGTACACTGATTACGCGAACATCCTGAAGGGACTGATCAGCGAAATCGGTTGCTCCGGAGGTGTTTACACCCAGACCACCGACGTGGAGATCGAGATCAACGGACTTATGACATATGACCGTAAAGTCGTGAAGGTCGACCAGAAGAAGGTCCACGACGTCAATCAGGAAGTCATCAAGGCCGGAAGCGAATAGCCTATTCGCTGAACTGCTTTATCAACTGTTCATCAGACAGGGGGCAGACCAGCAGGCGTCCGTTGCTTTCAGCAACGATATAGTTTTCAAGACCGTCAACTATGACGGTCTTTTCTTTTGCCGCATGCACTATCGTGCCGGATGTATTGAAAAGGCGCACGTCTCCCCCGACCTTTACGTTGCCGTTTTCATCCGAAGGGATGTGCTGTTTGATGGAACTCCAGCTTCCGAGGTCGGACCAGCCTATGTCCGAGGCTATGACGTAGATGTTCGCAGATTTCTCCATTACGGCGTAGTCGATCGATATCTTCTCGCACTGGGGGAAGAGTTCCTTGAGTACATCAGCTTCGGAAGCAGTACCGAAAGAAGCGGCTATCCTGTCCATGATTCCGGCTATCTGGGGGCTGTGAGCCCTCATTTCAGACATGATGGTCGCTGCATTCCACACGAAGATCCCGGCATTCCAGAAATAGTTCCCGGCCTTGAGGTACTCCTGCGCAGTCGTAATATTGGGTTTTTCCTTGAACTGACTGACTTTCACTACCTTGTCGAGTCCTTTCTCTTCGGCGCATATGTATCCGTACCCGGTCTCGGGCCGTGAGGGCGCGATACCTACGGTAACTATGCTGCCGCTGTCCCTGGTCCGGGAGAGCGCAGTGGATATGACAGAAGTGAAACGGACCGTGTCAAGCACGAGTGCATCTGCGGGGGTCACTACTATGTTCGCCTCGCGGTCGCACGCGGAAATCTTCCAGCAGGCATATGCAATGCAAGGGGCGGTGTTCCTGGGCTCGGGCTCTGTGAGGACCTGCTCCCCTGGGACCATCGGAAGCTGGGAGCGGACTATGTCTGCATATCTCTCAGAGGTGACTACCCAGACATTACGGGCAGGGCATATGGAGCTGAACCTCTCGAAGGTGAGCTGGATCATGGTCTTCCCTACTCCGAGGAGGTCCATGAACTGCTTGGGCATGTCCGGAGTGCTCGCCGGCCACAGCCTGCTGCCTATTCCGCCGGCCATTATGACCACGTGGGTGTGCATTGCATTTTCCATTTCCTGATAACTATTTCTTTTCAAAAGTAGACAATATTTCGGAAAAGATGATTAAATTAGCAGATACAAACACTAAAACCCGAATTGTATAGATGAAAAAGTATGTTGCTGAGTGCATCGGAACCATGGTTCTGACACTTCTTGGCTGCGGCACCGCAGTCTTCCTGGGATGCGGCACTCCCGCCGGCGTAGTCGGCACCGCAATCGCATTCGGTCTTTCAGTCGTCGCTATGGCATATGCCATCGGCGGAATCTCCGGATGCCACATCAATCCTGCCATCACCCTTGGCGTAGCACTTGCCGGCCGCATGAGCTGGAAGGACGCTTGCGGTTACTGGGTCGGCCAGGTTATCGGCGGTATCGTGGGTGCATGCCTCCTCTGGCTCATCGTCAAGACTACAGGTGCTCCTGGTGCAATGGGCGATCCTGCAGGACTCGGAACCAATGGCGTTGCCAATGCCGGCGGAGTTGGCGGAGCATTCCTTGTTGAAGTCATCGCTACATTCATCTTCGTGTTCGTAGTCCTTGGCACAACCGACGCCAAGAAGGGTGCAGGCAACTTTGCAGGACTGGCTATCGGCCTTTCCCTCATCCTGGTCCACCTCGTATGCATCAACCTTACCGGCACTTCAGTGAATCCGGCCCGTTCCATCGGCCCGGCCCTGTTCGTCGGTGGCGAAGCCCTCAAGAACGTTTGGGTGTTCATCGCAGCTCCCCTCGTTGGTGGTGCCCTTGCCGCATGCGCCTGGAACGCAGTTGTTCCTGCTGAGGAGAAATAATCCTCCGAAACTTGACAAGAATTACAGAGGCCAGCTTCAATAGCCGGCCTCTGTTCTTTTTATCGGCAATCGTACCATTCGCCCCAGGTCATGAGAACCCACGGAACGGTGTTCTTATGCACCACTGTGTTCTTGAATATAGTCATCCAATAAGCTTCACGATGGTCGATCCCATGGGCACCTATCTCATTCTCATGCTGGGAGACTAGCAGCCTGGGCCTGAAATCGGCAATGTGCTCATCATAGTCATGGATCCAGCAGTCCATTGAAAGGACGTCGATCTGCGGTAGCCTCTTGTAGATGTCCTTCAGCATTTTAAGGTCGCTGCCGTCACTGTCCCACTGGTCTCCGGTCGCTCCTACGACCTTGCCGTTAGGCATGGTGATGATCCATATGTTGTTCTGGAGGGCATCCTGGTGGCCGGGAAGGACATTGACAGTGACCTTTCCCTTCTGGTGGTCGATATCGAATGTGAAGAGGTCGTCGTGACGGACGTGATGGACCTTGCCGTCATCTTTGAAGATTTCATCGGTAGCATAGATCGGGATCCCCCTCTTGTGACAGAAATCCCTTGCATGGGAGTCGATGTGGTCCCCATGGTTGTGAGTGTAGAACAGGATGTCGATGTGGCTTGTGATCCTGTCCATTATCTCGTCAGGGATGAGCGTTCCGTCCCTTCCGTTAAGGTCTACGGCTACGGTCAGGTCACGGGTGCGGAAAAGCATGCCGCAGTTGTACAACTTATAGATTCTCAAAGATTTCCCACCTTTGAGGGGTTTATCGAGGTCCTCCAGTACATGGTTCATCCTCTTGGCGATGAAATCCAGGACGGCAGGGTTCTCCTTGGGCTTGGGCTCGTGGGTGACGGCATCGACGGCAAGAAGCGCCAGTTCCCTCTCCCTGTTGATCGTCAGGGACGGTCGGTTGGCGTTCAGGGCCCTGTCTGCCAGGTCGAGCATGTAATAGGCCTGATGTTGGAGATAAAGCTCTGACTGCCCCCAGTATTCTTTAAGGTAGCGTTGGCCGGGGACGGCATGTCGGCTCTGGACTTCCTGGCCGGAAAGATTTGATGTCACTAGGATTAGAGAAATGACTGCGATCGATCTAGAAAATATATTCATGACTGTTGTAGAAGATTGTTATCAGACTCAGACACGAAAATAAGAAAAAACTTTATTTTTGTGAATAGGAAACAAGATAAAAGACATATGCTTAAACCAGGAGACAAAATGCCTTCGTTCTCGGTTACTGACCAGAATGGAAATACCGTTAAATCAGAAGATTTCATCGGAAAGAAGACTATCATTTACTTTTACCCGAAAGACAACACATCCGGTTGTACCGCCGAAGCCTGTTCCCTGAGGGACAACCACGATGCCCTTGTCGCAGCAGGCTACAACGTAGTTGGAGTAAGCAAAGACAGCGAGAAATCCCACGCCGGATTCGCCGCCAAGCATTCTCTTCCCTTTACCCTCCTTGCAGACACAAGCAAGGAGATGCACGAGGCTTTCGGAACCATAGGAGAGAAGAAGATGTACGGAAAGACCGTCATCGGCACCCTGCGCAGGACCTTCATCTTCGACGAGGACGGGATACTGGTGCGGGTCATCGAAAAAGTTGACACAAAGAACGCAGCGGCGCAGATACTTGAAGGATAGCTCAATGTTCAAAGTAAGCGACCCGATTGTCACTCCTCCGCAGGAATTCTCTTCGCCCCTCCAAGAAAAGGTTTATGATGCATTCTCCAGGCTGGAAATCCCATTCGAACGGGTTGACACAGACCCGGGGCTGACGATGGAGGATTGCAGGCATATTGATGCTAAGATAGGAGTCAGGATAGTGAAGACTGTCTTCCTTTGCAACCGCCAGCAGACTGAGTTCTATCTCTACGCGATGCCGGATGACAAGCCATTCGTGACACGTGAATTCTGCGGGGCACTAGGCATCCCAAGGGTTTCCTTTGCCCCGGCTGAGAAGCTCCTGGAATTGACAGGAGTAAATGTCGGGGCCACCACAATCCTGAGCGCCATCCTTCCTGAATGCGCCCCGGTCCACCTGGTTATGGACAAGAGTCTTTCCGAAAGCGAATGGTTTGCCTGCACTGACGGGACACCTACCTGCTTCGTAAAGATTCCTACCAGGGAACTGCTTGAAAAATACATCCCGGAATCGGGACATCCAATAAGCATCATTTAATCCATTATAAGACAATGAGGGTACTTTTCCTGTGCCATGGGAACATATGCAGGTCTCCGATGGCTGAATTCATCCTGAAAGCACTTGTGCGCTCATATGGGCTCCAGGATCAATTCCATATAGAGTCCGCCGCAGTGTCATCGGAGGAAATCGGCAATCCGATATATCCTCCGGCACGCAGGTGCCTCAGCCAGCACGGAGTCCAATTCGATCCTGAGAAGAGGGCCAGGAAAGTCACCCCTCAGGACTACGGGAGGTTTGACAGGATCATATGCATGGACTCCTCAAATATCAGGCTCCTGAGGAGGATTATCCCCGATGATCCGCAGGGCAAGGTCCATCTGATGATGTCATATACCGGGATGGGGCGCGACGTGGCCGATCCATGGTACACCGGAGACTTCGAAACGACGTTCCAGGATATCCTGGAGGCCTGTGAGGCTATGCTCGGACAAATATGCTGACGGAAGAATACCTGATGACGTTCGTCCCGGAACGTTTTCTCTGCGATGAACGCTACCGCAGCGGACATATCCATATCCTGGCCCCGGCAGAAGGCACCCAGATACTCGGCCTGCATACTCCCGAGATGAAACTGATAGCCAGACAGCTGGTGAAGAGCGGAGACTGGCGGGAACAGATAGAGCTGTGGAAAAGCCACTTCCCCCTTACCGGGGCCGATGGCCTGACTCACGAGGAGAGGATGGTCTGGGGGCTGACGATTGATTACGTAAAGGTGCCGCTGGATGAGCGCCTGGCGATGATTGACTCATTTATCCCTGCGGTCGACAACTGGGCCCTGTGTGACAACCTGTGCTGCAACTCCAAATGGGTGCGGAGGGAAGACAGGCAGCGCATATGGGGGTTCCTGAAGGACCTTGTAGACTCTACGGAAGAGTTCCGATCCAGGGTCGGGCTCATTCTCTCGCTTGCGCATTTCCTGGACCCGGACAATCTCCCGAGGACCTTGGAATACGTCGCCGGACGTGCATACAAAGACTCTGACCCTTATTACATACGCATGGGAGCCGCATGGCTGTTTGCAGAAGCATTGTGCAAACAGTACGACACCGCACTGGATTACATCCGGGAAGGACGGCTAAGCAGATGGATACACAACAAGGCGATCCAGAAAGCCCGCGAGAGCTGGAGGATTAACCATGAGCAAAAGCAGGAACTGTCTGGTTATTATATCAGGTCTAATCAATCTACCCGATAATCCACTTCCCCACTTTCGGGATCCGCTGGACAAACACGCTGAAAATGGCGACGCAGGTAAATGAGATGCCTGCGGTCAATAGGATCTGCACCGGAGTAGTCCAGATGCCTAGGACTCCGTCAGCACCCAGTCCGAGCGAAGCACGCAGCCACGCTGACACGGCCCCGAGGAGAAGCATATGACAGAGGTACATCCCGTAGCTGGCCTTTGAAACCGGAAGCAGGACATTATTGTAGAAGCGGCCTTCTCCCTTTATCTGGCGGAACAGGAGCACATAAGCTATGGCCATAAGCGCGACGCCGAGAGTGTCATTAAGCCATGGTCCCTCCCACAAGGCTGCAAGTCCGACGGGACCTTCTATGGGGAAGGTGCCATTGGAATCCCCCCAGACCCTGCTCAGGAATCCGAGAGAGCATATTGCGAAGCCTGCCAGGAACAGAGGCGCGGCGATGGAGAGCGTTTTCTTCCAGGACAGTTCCCCGACAAACCTGCGGAAGTACAGGCCCAGGAGCATGTAACCCACGAACCCGCTCAGATAATAGAACACCCCGTAAGTGTTCCAGCTGGCTTCGCCCCATAGCGGATATTTTGCTGCATTGGGAATACCTGAAGGGCCGTAAATCACCGGAGCCGGACCTCCGGCCCACTGCCGGATGAGCGGTATCAGGGTGGTAAAAAGCCATATGCCCAGATAGACCTGAAGTTCCTTTTTACCGACCTTCTCCGCCCATGGAGAAAGCAGGGGCATGATAAGGTAAAGGCCTATGAGCATATAGACGAACCAAAGATGGCCGGCTGCATAGTTGAAGTTCAGCAGGAGGTCCTTGAAATTCTGGACGGGCTCACCCCAGACAAGGGCATAGACCACAGTCCAGAAAAGGAACGGAACCAACACCCTGACCGCCCTTCTCCTGAAGAATTCCCCGGCCTGATAATGAAGCGGGAACTGAAGATAACTGGACGCTACTATGAACAAGGCGACACAGGCACGTGGAAGCACGTTAAGGATGGACATCCATATGGCATCGGCCTTTGTAAGGATAAGCGAGCCTTCTCCTCCGAGGTAGAAGGGTTCGCAACTGTGCGTCATCATGACCAGGAAGCAGGCAGTAACGCGCAGCCAGTCAATCCATATTTCCCTTTTCATCTAGAAATTGATTTCAAGTGGTGCGGCCGTGAAAGAACTGAGGGTCGCATGTGCGTTTGTGAGGTAGTAAACTGCTGTATTAGAGTCGTTTTCGTCATACATTGAACGAAGGCCCGGGTTCGCGTCAAGCATGGCTTTCTTGATCTCTACCCTGGGATCCTCAACCAGGGTCGCGGTAATCCGGAGCCACTTTTCTCCGTCATATGCGCAGATTGCGACCTTTGGATTCGCAGCGATCTGGTGGGCCACAGCCTTGACATGGCCAGTCTGGATATAAAGCTTTCCTTCGATTATCTCTGCGGTACCGAAAGGACGCACCTGGGGCTGGTCCCCGTCAACCGTGGCGATGAAATAAAAACCTGTCTTGTGGAGGAAGTCACGTACCTGTTGCATATTCTCAGGATTATTTGATTTATACTCGGAATGATTGACAGCGGGGAGGGATTCATGGAGCTTTTCCAGCCGCGCCGCTCCGGAATCATATGAGCGGTCAACCTTGACGAGCAGCAGGGGCTGCATTGACCAGGACTGCTTGTCTCCCGTTGTCTCCTTGCAAGTCAGGACCAGGTTGCCGCCCTTTTTGACGAGGGAGACGGGCTCAAGTTCAGTTGCCACGTCAGTGACCTGTCCGACTACCGCAAGAACGATTTCACGGGAAAAATCAACCGGGGTCGGCACGCCTCCCATTCCCATGAAGGCGGCGGCACCGAACATGCTGTCGAATTTCTCCTGTGAGTCTATCCTGATGTCTTCCGGGATCAGGGCATCATTCCTGAAGAAATAATTCTTCATTTCTACATATGGGATCTCTGCAGCCTGGTGGCAGGAAGCCATCGCCAGGCAGGAAGCTAGTAACATGACAAACTTGTTCATAATCAAATAGTAGATAGCATTCATTATTGTCTAGTACAAAAATACAAAAAACCCGGATAATTAGAGTGATTCAAAAAATTCGTAAATTTGGAAAAATAATTATCCGGCAATATGAGCAGCATAGATGATGTACTGGAGTACAACCGCGGATATGTAGCCTCTAAGTGTTATGAAAAGCACCTCACCGACAAGTTTCCCGACAAGAAACTTGCCGTATTGAGCTGCATGGACACACGCCTGTCCGTTCTCCTACAGGACGCATTGGGCCTGAAAAACGGAGACGCCAAGGTCATAAAGAATGCCGGTGCCGTCATCCCCTCCCCCTGGGATTCGGCCATGCGGAGCCTTATCGTTGCCATATACGAACTGGGCGTCACAGAAATAATGGTAGTCGCCCACACGACTTGCGGAGCATGCCATATGCACTTCTCCCATTTCAGGGAGGAGATGCTGAAGCGGGGCATCCCCCAGGCCAGCCTGGATCGCACAGACATCAATCTGGACGAGTGGCTGGAAGGATTCCACGACACCGAAACATCTGTACGCAAGACAGTTGCATCAATTGTAAACCACCCTCTTGTCCCTTCTGACGTCACGGTCCGAGGCTTCATCATCGAATCGGCGAGTGGAGAACTGACAGAAATCAAATAAGCATATGTACGAACCGACAAAATTGGCCGACACCACAACTGACGGCATCCGCAGCACCTCTTTCAGCACATGCGGAATAACCTGCTCAACACATATCAACCTCGAAACCGAAGGAGACGTCATCCGCCGCGTCGAGATCGTCAAGGGCTGCGACGGGAACACCAAGGGCCTGGCAAAACTCTGTGTGGGCCGCAAGGTACAGGAAGTCATCGGCCTGCTGGAAGGAATTGACTGTAAAGGCCGCGGCACCAGCTGCCCGGACCAGTTGGCTAGAGCACTGAAACAGCTGGCTTGAAGTCCTGTATAATAAAATCAATATCCA